>WJJO01000331.1 GCA_014729665.1 Caldifarciminota bacterium | reverse complement strand
TTGCAGGAAAGCAGTATGAAAACTCTACACTTCTTTGACCCCAAATGTGTCTTGACAAATGGGTCGCATTACACATCTGTACCAGTAATGCCAGAAGATAAATTACCATCCTGATCTACAGTCCAATCATCGTCAGGAACGGGTACAGGTGCTTGCCACTCTACGATTATGTTGGGACCATCTGTTACACTCGTAAGCACATCTCCGGGAGTGATTGATGGAGCAATATCGTTGGTATTAACCGATTCATCCACAATGTCATCAGAATCTACCGAAAGGTCCTTCCAGGTTCCTACGCCATCTGCATCAGATGTTAGAATATTATTCTCACCTTGGTTACCATCTTCTATTTTAACGTTACCAACCACGTGAAGCTTCTCGGCAGGGGTTTGAGTACCGATGCCGACGTTGCCGGTAACATCAGTATGCAGGCTCAGGTTATTACTGGCATCAAGCAACCATGGTCTGGGCCGCCATTCGACAACGTAATTACTTCCATTGCAACCTTGACCATCTACGGTAGTGAGCACTTCACCGGTGGAAACATCACCACTAAAATCCGATGGGGCTAAATTAAGGGGATCAACAGTACAATCTGCCAAGTCATCGCCTAAAATTGAACCATCTATGATGTTATCGGAATCCACGCAGTCATCGTCAAGATCGGCATTCGTTATTGAACCATCTATGATGTTATCGGAATCCACGCAGTTGTCGTCAAGGTCAGCATTCGTTATTGAACCATCTATGATTTCTTCAGATCCGACTGAATTATCCGGTGGAGGCCCGCCAGGCAGGGTATCCATTATTATCCATTCTTCACCATCCCAAATATAGATTATTCCGGTTTCGGAATCCATATAGTAATCTGTTGAATCTGCATCTGGATTTGTCCACGGGTCCCCATCCTCTATAATCCAACCGCTACCGTCCTCTCCTGGAGATCCGGTTATATTTCCGACATTGACCCATGTACCGTTCTGGTTCTCGTATATGTCACCGGTAGAAGTATCGTAGTACAAATCACCATCTTGCCCTGAACCATCATCTGGAGGACCTGTGCCAATAAACCACTGGCAACAATCACGTTTAGCTTGAAAACCGGGCAGTAGTTCTGCTTCATACTCCGCTTCCTCTACTTGAATCTCACCATATAGCCATCCATCATCTGCAAAAGCAGCTGTGGCAATAAAGACACTCCCTACAACTATCGAGCCTATCAAGATAAACTTCTTGAGCATGATTGATCCTTTCTACTTTGATTCTTCTAACGCACTCAAACGAGCCTGAAGCTCGTTAAGTGTTTTCTGTTGATACTCAAGTTGAGCCTGCTGATCATCAACTTGCTCCTCAAGTTCGGCAATCTGAGCATCCTTTTCCTGGTTCTGCTGGTACAAAGCCTGAATGGAAGCCAGGGCTACGCCGTTTACGTCTATGGAAGCCAAGTGCCTATCGCTTTCACCTACACCAAAAGCAGCATAAAAGTCCTCGGCAACCGGACCTATGTGTTCTGCCGTTGTATTGCCGGTTGTATAATGCCAAGATGTTATGGGGAGATTGGCAACCTTCTGGAGTATTTTATGTTCATCTACAGGGGTAAACCCTTCTTTCATTTCCCTGGAAGAGCAATCTGTCCAAACACCTGACAACGACAAATAGGCATAGGTTCCTGAAGGACAGCCTGCAGAGGTGTTAATAAGACCTAGATCAGGTGGAAGTGTACTGGTATGGGTAAAGAAAAAATGTCTATTAGCATTAACGACAAACCGATCCGTGGTGCCTCCATCCGAGAAAGAACCAGCACCACCATTATAACAAGACCATACGAATGAGCCTTTACTAGCAGAGGCATCGTGGCCGGCTGCAAAGCTACAATCGCCCTGTGCGGTGTTATCTTTACCGCCTGGAATCGTCGCATTATCCCCATCAATGATTTCGTTGTCTCGTCCACCTCCGATATTAGAACCAAAACTACTTCCAGTAACACTATTAGTAGGGCCTCCGGCAATGATGTTAGGTTTACCACCCGGATGGTTCTGGTCGATATCAATAAGAATTGCTTGAGAACCGTTTACCACTAAGACCAAATCTTCGGGATTAGTGGTTCCTAAGACATCACCTTGAGCTATCGAATTTCCGTTCAACGACCAGAAGTTCCCGGTGCCACCACCACAATTCGCATTCTGGTCAATAGGCTCCCAGCAATCGCTACCGGGTCGTAGTCGAACACCATGTTGTTTATCTCCACTTGAGTAGAATGTTACCCCTCCGCCACCTTGAGGGTTACCTGTTGCGCGAACTACGAATGAATTATCACCTACTACAAGTGTATTCAGTCCGTTGTTGTAATTATCA
>WJJO01000330.1 GCA_014729665.1 Caldifarciminota bacterium | reverse complement strand
TTTCATGAATCTGCAGATAACGGGAACTAATGGCTGGCGTATTCGAGCGGCAAGAATCAAGGGAAGGCGCGAGGTTTGGTAGTCGGGATAAGGAAAGTTCATATCGTTGCTTTTCGCACGCAGGGTTCTATCAAACAAGCTGGCCATAAAGAATCCTTTTCTAGTTAAGCTTGTAGCTTGCTTCAAGGAGTGGGTTATCTGCAAACCTGCTCGACGACGGAGAGAAGAAAAGTAACTGTCTACGAGAAGTCCAGGTCTTTTAGTAACCAGCGCTCCTATTTTGTACCCTTTTGCAGTAAAAACCTCGGCGATTAGTTCCCATGGTCCGTAGTGAAATGTTGCTATTACGGCAGTGTTGTTTCCCTTGATCAAGTCCTCAAGGTGTTCTGCTCCCTCAAGGATGGCTGTTTCGGACAATCGACGCGTAAATGCAGTCCCGATTCTTGCCATTACTGCTACGTTAAATGCCAGTTTTTTTATAAACTGTTTCCTCCGGAACCTTTTTCCCCCGAGTACAATTTCGGCTTTTAATAGTTGTCGCCGTGAACGTTCAGAGAATAAAAGATAGATATAAAAGCCTGCCCTGCAGATCAAAAGAGAAGCCTCGAACGGAATAGTCCTGATGATAAGAAGAAGGAGTATTATCAGCATGCTTTATGTACTATCCATTAAATAATGTTGGGGACTTGAAAAGGGGTTTGGTACGAAGTGTTTCATTCATTCCTCCTGCCACTTGAATCCCACGCCCTAACTGAAGCTAAAATTGAATAAAAGAGCGATTGTTTTAGACACATCTATCATCAATGTGATCGTTGTTCAAGATGATCAAGAAGAGGGAATGAACTCGATGAGTCTGTATTCGATTATTATATCAGAACCGAACCACCGGTATATCTGAACCGGTCCGATATCCGGTGCCAGCCAAACCTCAAATTGTTCACTGCTGAGGGTCTGGGGATCCTCAAGTTTTATACAATCGGTGAAGGTCCCGGCAGGAGTAGATACTGTATATATGTTTCCTTCGTTAGTATAATCCTTCTCACCCGAGATATCGCCTACACCTCTCCAGCTTAAATTCATAGCCGAATCTACGACTATCTTGCTGGAATCATCAAACGGTTCGGAGCCGCCAATGAATGTGGTTCCTCCCATTATTGATGCGTATCCGGAATCGTCAGCTTTTGTGTTTTGGTTGTCCCATGCATACTCACCCTCGCCTATTTGTTTCATCCGACACGTAACCGTATCAACAGCTCCATTACACCTTACCTCATAAACCCACTCGTTACTCTCCGCGAGAGGAAAATACTGTTGCTCATTCCTAACTACCTCGACCACTGAACATGCGAGGAGGATTGCGAATATGAGCACACTTAATGTGACTATAGTTCTTTTCATCACATCCTCCTTATGTTATAATCATAGGGAAAAAAGGACTCGTGTCAAGCCGCCGACAACGGTGAAGTGATGATTGACTATTGGAGTTTTATTACATTGTATTGATGATGATAATCGCTTTCGTTTTTTAAGAAACCGTATGTAGTATGGACAGTTCGCGACACGGAGGTCGGAGTATTGCATAGATGACGATTATATCATAATAATTGACAAATAGATCCGACCGGGTATAGTCATTGCATGAAGAACAAAGAGTTGCTCATATTCACACTCCTTATTTGTGTTACGGTCAACTGCGCTCGTGCAGAAGAGTTCTCGGCAGGTGACCGGGCTGCGGTACGTGTAGACATCAACGGCGACGGGGTCAAGGAGATACTTACGGTAACCTCGACCGACTCCGATCCGGAAGACCCTATGGGGGTTTTCGAGATGGTTGCGGAGATAGAGACACCGCGCGGAACCATCCTCTATCATGACACGTTATTCGGTGAACTTGGCTGGTTCACCGTCGATGTGGAACGCTTCAGGTTTTCCGATTCCCGGAAGCCGCGAGAAACCGCCCTGATAGTAACGGGCTGCTCCGGTACAGGTTTCCACGAATTGTCCTGGTTCCTGTTCCAGCCCAAGACAGCCACCGAGGTTCTCTCCTCAGGAGACGGTAACGAAGGCTATTACGATTCCGACGATGACGGTGTGGCCGACATGCTTATAAGCGTCTACCGGATGCAGAACCTGGGTTACATCGGCGCATCGTCCCCGTGGCTGCCGACATTCACGCGCCCTTCGGTGTCCGAAGGCTGGCAATCTGCAGATCATACCTTCGAGGTTCTCGGCTCGGATGCTTCCTATCGCCAGGAATGGATTGAGGGGGTCAACTACGCCTACAACGCGATAATCGAATACGAATACACCGAGTTTACCGGAGAGGAACACCTGCGCTACCTAAAGATGCTTGCAGAAGCACTGGAAGCGAGCGACATGGAGGAAGCAGCAAACATCTACTACACTGCGTTTTGACACAATGCCTCTTTTCTGTTAGGCAGAAAAGAGCACAGATTTTTTTAGGAGGTATTATGAGAATTAAGAAGATACTTATACTAATGTTACTCGCTGGTATGCTGCCCGGATGCTTTATTTGGCAGCGTGTTGCCTTAAAGAACTGCGAGTACCGGTTCGCGGGAACGAAGATTGCCGAGATTGCCCTTTCCTATATACGACTCGAACTCATAATCGACGTAACCAACCCCAACTCCATAGAGGTAGTACTCGACCGCATCGCATTCGACCTATTCGTAAACGACGAGAAGATAGCCAAGGGCTCTCATAACGCCCAGCTTCGCATACCGTCAGGCGAATCGGCCAAAGTCAGACCGGTGGTTACCCTCCACTATTCCGAGATAGGCACCGCACTACTTTCGGCTATAAAGAATATGTCGGCGACATACAGGGTAGTGGGAACGGTTTACTTCGATACCGGTGTGGGCAGCTTCAGCTTCCCGGTGACGATCGTAGAGGGGGAGACGAAGTAGGATCGATTCCTACTGGGGAATAAAATCCAAGTAAGGGTTATTAAGAAACTAACCTTAAGTTTAGTCCGATGGTTGACACTAATTTTAAGGATCTTGGCTAGTCTTTGTATCCTTTGTATTCAGGGAAATCTTACAAGGCCTGGATAAAATCTATGGTGCCGCCTATCCATTCGTTGACCAGGAAGTAAAGCCTGCCTATCAGAAGCGATACACGAGCCATAACCGTTGCCCCAAACGCGGCGCCGAACGAAACCATGATGAAGATAATACCAATCCTTGAAACAACGCCTATAAAACCCCGATGAGGGCGGGAGAAGTAAAAATAGATGAGGGTCGATACCACTCCCAATATCATCAGAAGACTTCCAACTGCTGCCCAGAGGTTGGCTCCCGAGAATGGGCTTACCCACAGGGGTTCGATGGTTGCCTGTACCTGTGGAAGAAGAACGCCCTGGATTCCGCCGGTTATCCCGAGGCCTGCTCCCAGACCTATTGTAAATGCTATCGGCCAGCGTGAAATCCACCCTATTTTAGGACCAACCCATCTTGTGAGCATGAGTATTCCCAGTATCGTGGGTATGATAAGAAGTAAGGCCTCCACCAATCCTGACGTAGAGCCTTGCTGAAGATACGCTTCAAGGTTGCTCTTGAATTCATTGATGAGTTGAAGCTCCATGGTGAACTTAGCCGAGTATATTATGAAGTAGGCTGCCGACACCCCGACGTATACGTGCTCGGCGAACTTGTACAGGGGATTATCGCGGTACAGAAATGAGAGTATGGCTATTGTGAGGGTGGCGGCTACCCATAAACCTAAAAGGTTTGCAAAGCTCATGACTTCCTCCTCGAAAGAATCGAGAGGATGAACTCGAAGATAGTACCCAATACGATAAGGAATATCACGAGTATGTGGGCGGTGGACTGCGCAGGCATACCCTTAGTCCCAAGGCCCTTCCTGCCAAGCAGGAACTCGTATTCGTTTGCACCCTTAAGTCCTCCGATGAGACCTGAAAGCTGTTTGGATTGCAGAAAGGGATAGAGATCGGGTATAACGACCCCGGTTACCCCGGCTATTATCTTCTGCCCGTAGCGTGCACCTGCGTACTGTATCCAGTATTCGACCTGCTTGCCATGAGCGAAACTTGCCAGAAGAGCTATATCTTCGTAGTTATGTACTCTTTTCATCATCGGAAGGGAATCGACATCTGTACTCTTGTAGTCCTGAGCGTAGAAGTCGCGTATCTCTCGACCCATACCGACCATTATAGAAGCCAAACCGGGTCGGAACCCCAGATTAACGTAGTCCACGCCGTATCTTTTCTTGTATTTAACCGCAGCATCCTCGCGAACCTGCCTGAACTCTACACTCGATGTGTCAGGATAGGTGGTAATGGCTTGCTTTATTGCTGCATCGTATTCTTGTTTGTGTAATTTGTTGTACTCAAAGGCAGCCTCCTCCACGGCGGCCTGCCCCAGGGGAAGTCCTGTAGGGATATGTGCAACCAGAATAATCCTGAGTCCTTTACTGAATGCGTGATTTGAAACTGCCACTATCATGGGGTGACACTCGGGGTAGCTCGTGGCGTCGTAGTCGACCGAAAGCATGATAACTGAACCGGGGGGAAGCGTATCAACGGCTGTATAAGCGGCTTCAACCGTAGGCCCAACGTCGGTTTCTAAAGGGATGTCGATGAGTATAGGTACGAGAACCACGACAAACATAAGGAGGAAGATGATCCGGCGGTCAATATTGGTTACCCATCTTATGAACTTCACACAAGCCTCCTACGTTGACGAAAGGTAGGTTCGTTCTATGCCCAGTATTATTCGGATGGACATAGCAACAGCACCGAGTGTTACGCCTATGAGTATTCCTCGTCTAGCAGCCATCTGGGGTACGGACATTATCCATTCCTGCACCTGGGGCGCAATCTGGGCAATCTTTGCAGCCGGGAATATAATAACGAGTACTCCCAGAGCTACACCAATCGAGCCAAATATGATACCAAGAACAGGTTCCCTTACGAAGAAGCGGTATACTCCGGCCGCGACCAGGAACACTGCGAGTATCAGGGCTGCGGGCACCACTCCCATGGTCATCTTGCCTATCATCACGAGTATCGCGGCAACGAGTAGAAGGGTAGCATCGAAGGTGCGGGCACGGAAGGCCCGGTAAGCGGCCGAGGCGATAAAGAAGGCAAGAAGGGCAAATACGGTACTTTGAAGCGGAACCATAATCCACCAGTATACCCAGTAGAAGCTGCCAATCTGTTCAAGAGATGCAAACTCAAGCGGTGTACCGTACTTAGCCCATGTAACGATCCCGGCGGCAAGGGTGCCGAAGAGCGAAACCAGGGTAACAATACTGTAGAAGGAATCCTTTCGCTTGCGAATTATCCTGCGGAAATGATGCTTTACCAGACTGTCCAAACCCAGAAGCAGTGTAAAACCCCCGAGTATTGAGAACCATACAAGCATCCGCTGTTCGAAGCTTCCGAATGGCTCCCGGGGGATAAAGAAGGTAACCACCATCAATACCCCCATGAGGAAGGTAATTATAAGAGGCACTCTGCGTTTCATGATCTATTTCCTAGTAGCGACCGAGGAAGTCTTTTAATTTAACGAACCATTCTGACATAACGTTGGTTTCTGTAGCAGCGTCTTTGGGAAGAATCTCGCCGATGGTTCCGAAGATGGAGACGAGAAGGATTATTACTACGATGATTATCTTGGCAAGGTCTTCACCCTTCAGAGAACCCAGCATCTGCGGATTCCGGTCAAGGTAGGCAGACGCCGCGAAGAGTTCCTCTCCGATCAGGGTATAGTCGCATGCGGCGAAGAAAAAAGGAAGCTGCGTAGCCTGGTCGGTACCCGCGATGGTTATGGCTCCTACCGAGTGAGCGGTTTCTGCAAGGATAAGGGATTCGGCAAAGAAGCTTCCCTGCAAGAACACGGTGCCCGGCCTTTCCCGAAGCATGATGCCGTCTACACCTGCGGCATAACCGAACTGGTCATTGGTGACGAAGGTTACATCGTCTTCTGCATAAAGGTCCGGGCGTCCGGTCTGCACGAAGGCGTGCCTGACAGTTTCCTGAGCCGCAGTCATGACGATAGGGTCGTAGTTGGGAATTACTATCCTGGTTTCGTATTCCGCGGCCCGTCTGGCAACTCGTTTGAGGATGGAAAGTGAAGCAAGGGTCGCAACATCGGTGAGAAAACCTATCCCCAGTGAGTAAAGGATGGGTTTACCCATCTCGGTCGCACGCCCGACCGCCTCGTCTATCTGATCGAGTCCGGCTATCCGCCTTATGTACATCTTGCTCGTATCGCGCTTGGCGAATTCGATATACAGGATTACCATCAGGGCATAAGCCATCGCAACAACCAGGACGGCCAGACGTCCTGTGTTGAACCAGTGAGGTTTTGAGATCCTCGGTCCCACAATCTCTGATGAAGCCACCACTCCCCTCTCGTCTATCACCTGAACCATATAAAAATACTCAACCCGATCCTCTGTCGTGGCGTCTCGAAAGGAGTAGGTAGGAACCTTGAATACGACCAGTTCTGTGAATTCCCCATCCGGATACAGACCCCTCAAAACCTTGTAGGTTACTACCCTTGCTGAATCCGGAGAAGGCTTCCAACTAAGATCGATGCTTCCGCCTGCATCGTTTTCTACATCTTCTACAACGAGATTCGTAACCGGAGAAAGCGGTTTCAAAGGTTCATAATCGGACTGGAAGAAGAAAAGCAATACAAGAAAGACCAAATACTACTCCTTTAGCGAGTGGTTAACAATCCTATCAGACCAATTCCAATAATCATAAAAAACCTGATAAATCATACACCGTAGATTCCCCTTGTCAAGCCCTGGGATTTTGCCCTCCATAGGATGTAATACTTGACAAACCGATGGATTCAGGTAAGTTAATTATCGGAAGCCGCTTTTTAAGAAAGGTAAAGATCAGGAGATAGCCTCATGGAAGAGACATCTGGTTCGGTGCTAGCTTTAGACGAACAAATTCTCGAAAGGATAAGGACTGAGGTATCGAGAACTCAACGGTGGCTAAAGTTTCTCGGCGTATTAAGCTTTATTCTGTCGCCCATCTCGATAGTCGCCTTGTTTTTGAAGATGATATTAAGTCCGGGTCCGGGCATAATTCAACTGATAGCCGGATTAATTATCGGTGGTCTATCTATGCTACTGGCTGCATTCCTGCTTGCTTCGGCAAAAAAAGCCGGGGCTTACGCAGATAACGGTCAGCCCGAAGACCTTATTCGCTTCAACGGAAAACTTTCAGTCTATTTCACCATCTCCGGTATACTGATTCTGGTTGTTTTGATCGGACTAATCTTAGGCGTAGTGTTTGCATTAACCTCCGGTCTTTTCAAAACCATAATATAGGAGCCTGTGTTGAAAAGAAACGGCGCTCAGCGATTCATAGAATCCAACGGCACACTTAGTGAACCCGATACATTCAGATTGGCAAAGAAAATACAATCCACCAGGGGATGGGTATCATTCATCGGTACAATGATGATTATCCTGGGTTGTTTTACGGGTTTATTGTTATCGATCCTGGGCGTTGTATTAACGATAATGGGCGGCTGGACCGGCATACTACTGATAGCGATGGGTCTTGCGGCGGCGGTTATTGCGATCTGTTTAGGGGTTTTATTATCCCGGGCCGGCAGGGGTGCAAAAATATACCTGGAAAGGGCCAACCAAATCGGTGCATTGACATATCACGAAAAGCTGAGGAGGTATTTTTCCTTCAGGGGCGTTTTGGCCATAATCGGCCTTTGTCTTCTGGGGATCGGCGTAATAGGGCTCATAGTGAGTTTATTTACAACCGGATTTAACTGGAGCTTCTAGATGATTTTTTTGTTGACAGGGGAAATTCACCCTGTATAATCTGCTGTACAAACATGCCATACAAAGGAGGCATTAATGGATCAAACTCAAGCTGTCGTTCCCGATGCTGGAGTCATGGAACGTATACGAGCCGAAATATCAAGTACCAAGGGATGGTTGAAGTTCCTTGGTGTGATAATTCTTATCTATGGTATCCTTACCGCCCTAGCCTTAGTCGGTATTCTCTTTATCTTTCTCGGTATAATACTCATGAATGCCGGCAAGGGCGGACAAAGTTACGTAGAACGAGGTGATCTGAACGGGCTGGTCGAGTATCACTCCAAGCTAAAAACCTATTTTACGATTACGGGCGTATTGGCAATAATCGGTCTGGCCGGGATGGGCCTGTCTTTGATTATTGTCTTAATCGCTGCCATTGCAGGCGGTTTCTGATAAAAGTTTAGCAAACGCTAAAGGTATTCAGCCGGGAGACTACTTGCGTATACCAGGTACTTTAAAGTCTCCCGGCTTAAATTTGATTAAGTCACCTCAAGGTACACAACAATTCAAGTAATCGGGAATACGGTTATTGCTGAGTATTCCCGACACAGTCAATGCATTAAAAATGCAGGATTGTTGTAATACCCTTAAGCGCTCCTTCCAACGATCAATACAAGGACGGCCCTAAGCTGGCTGTCATGATAACTACCGCTATTATGACAATAACGAATGCTACTATCCCTGCGATAGTAAGGATACCCCATGCAAGGGACATATCCCCGAGTTTTCTGTGGTGCTCAACCAGATCCTTGCCTTCGTTGCTGGCTGCATAATCAATTGCCCGGAAGGAAGCCTTCAGGATTGAAATACCCTTCCATAGCATGATGGCGCCTAATCCGCCGGCGACCAAAAATATAAGAAACAGGGGCAGAAAAGCGCCACCGAATAAACCTGCGAAGGAACCCACAAGCATGATCAAACCTACTAAAACTATATAACCTCCGCCGATGATATCCAGTATCGCAAGGAAATAAGACCACTTGGGCATCATCTTCATCCTGTAATGCCTGGGACCCTGTTCTGTAGAAACATTCATATCAGCCATGAGTTACCTCCTTAGTAAAGGTTGTACAGTGAGGGCATACTTGAAAAACCGACGATTAGGGCAATGATTGCTCCAAGTAATCCCACACCTAGTTGGATGAAAAACAGGATTCCCCAGCGTTTGAAGAACAGTCTGCATCCGGCGTCGTACTGATCAAAAGCGGCAAGGTCACCGGTTTCCAGGAAAGGTATTGCTCCGCGCCCCATCTGAATCATATATACAGCCAATACAAAACCGAATCCGATACTGATGAGGTAGATGAATACTGCGGCTGCCGCTGGTGTCCCGCTAACTAAAGCAATGATCCCGACAATCAGTATTATCAAGGCAGCAATAGATAGCAGGATGATGGAGGTTATGCCCGTAAAGCTCATCCAGGTCTTCACCTTCTGGGCATGGGGGCGTATCTCCTCGAGAACCGCCTTGTCTAGTTCGTCTAGCTTTATCTGGGTGGGTGTCATCTATGTGCCTCCTTTGAATTGTTTGTTTACCTTTTCCATTATATCCCGAAAGTAATCTTCTGTCAAGTCCAAGAATGATGTTAAGAAATGAGTACTGTCTGTTTGACTGTTACTCAATTAGTCATATAATCTGTAGGTTGCAATGAATTGCGTCTCAGGTAGAGTTAGAGACAAGGAGGATATGAATATGACTTTACCTGAGAAGGAAGCAATAAT
>WJJO01000329.1 GCA_014729665.1 Caldifarciminota bacterium | reverse complement strand
CTGCCGAGTATCTGAAACAGATTGCCTCCGAGTTCCCAGACGTGGAGATGAAGCTTTTGGCAATCGCCGCAGCCTACAAGACTGAATCGGAAGACCTTATGCTCGCCTTCGAGGTTAAGACCAACAGCTACGTTCCCAAGCCCGGAGAGGTTACGACCATTTCCGACTGGACACCCGAGATGCGTAAACGCGAGATAACTAAACTCAGGCTTGCAAGGGTCCACGAGGACGAAGCCTACGGACTCTGGACGCAGATTAACGAAATATACAATCCCGAACCCGAAGAAGGCGAAGAAGAGGTTTCGGAAGCGGAAGAAGGCGCTGAAGCCGAAGAGGGTGGCGAAGAAGGCACCGAAGAGGAAGTAGAAGGCGAAGCTGAATCTGAGGAAGAACCTGAACCCGTGGAGATCCCTGAAGGCGCTCTTTAAGCCTTGCGTATCACTCCCGGCAGGGGAATGAGGATATGTTAGCGGAAGGGGGTGCTGTGTGCAATATGTGAATTATCACAGGCGCAATCCGGAGGTCAGAATGAACCGGCCGGGATTTGAATGGAATAGAAGGATTCACGATGCCTGAGCCTTCCCTCAAACCACCTCCGGGTACGAAAAACGCGGCAAGCAGTATCCTCGGTACACTGCTGAGGTTGGCTTGGCCGGTTGTCCTGACTACCCTGCTCACACAACTAATGCTTCTTGCAGATGCCTTCTGGATAGGAAGGCTTCAAATCCAGGGTGCGCTTGCTGCAATCGGAATTTCGGGTGCAGTGTACGGTGTTCTCATGACCGTTGCACAGTTAATCACGACACCTGCCGTAGCGTACGTAGGCCGATACACCGGTGAGGGCAACAGCACGCTTGCCAGGGGTGCTTTGTTCCATTCTATAATCATCTGTCTTATCTTATCGGTCGTATTAAGCGTTGTGGGCCTTTTCTCAAGCACCTATATCCTTCAAGGCTTAAGCGCATCCCCGGAGATCGCTATACTGGGAGAGCCTTATTTGAAGATTCTATTCCTTATTTTACCCTTTGCCTGGCTGGGTACGTTAGGCTTGACAGTCATTCAGTCGACCGGTGATTACAAAAGACCGTTAGTGGTCTTAATTTTTTCCATAGCGGTTAATCTTATCCTTGATCCCATACTGATACTTGGGCTTTTAGGTTTCCCCCGGCTTGGAACGCTTGGTGCAGGTATTGCCACAGGCATAGCTACGTTATTTAATCTTATGGGGGCATTCCTTATCCTCAACCGAAAGAGGCTTCTCGGTATCTCCGCACTGCGCTGGAAGGTTGTGGCTAACTTCCTGAAGGTCGGTTTCGGAAGCATGATTTGCGTAGTAATCTGGCCGGTAAGTGTATTGGTCGTTTTCTACATCGTCGGATTATCCGAAGGGGCTGTGGGGACAGCGGCCCAGGATGCCTTTACCGTAGGCACGAGGATAATCGCGGTATTCTACGCCTTCCTCACCGGTCTCAGCACGGCTACCCAGGCGCTTATCCGAAGGTCGCTCGCCGCCCGCTCTGTACAAACCGCCCGCCGCGTAACAACCACAGCGGCTTTATGGGGAACCGTCTTCCAGATATTACTTTCATTCCTTGCCTTTACATTCGCCGCAGAGATTATTTCGGTATTCAGTCCCGGAAGCAAAGACGCAGTAACTATAGGCACCCAGTATCTAAAAATCATAGCTCCCTTCCTTCTCGCAGCGCCGATTTCCGCAGCCTTCAAGGGTGCATTATTCGGTGCGGGTAAGGTGCTCGGGCCGACTATTGCCTCGGTAGCCGGTAACCTGGCGGTAAAGATTCCCCTTACCCTTATCCTGAGCCTTGTCGCGGACCTGGGACCGACCGGTGTGTGGCTTGCTATCGGAATCTCGCTAGTCATTGAAGCCCTCCTATCGGGGATAGGGTACTTCTCGGGTAAATGGACAGGAATCCGGCAATGATAAGCCTGCGACCGGCAAGGCACGAAGATAAACCCGGAATCCTTAAAATTGCCTCCTCCACATGGGAGGGATGGGATTACGTTCCCCTTTTCGTCGACGCATGGATCGAAGAGGGCGGTCTTTACGTTGCAGAAAACGATGCAGAAATTGTAGGCATAACTAAAACCACCGACTTGGATCAGGGAGAACTTTGGCTCGAGGCCATAAGGGTTTCAGAAGAACACCGTGGAAAGGGCTGGGGTTTCAGGATAGCCCGCGAGCAGCTCGATCTGGCGCTGGCAGAGAACCCGGTGAGCATCCGCCTTTCGACAGCTGACGTAAACTCAGCAAGCCTTGCGGTGATTAGACGCCTGGGATTTATCCTCTACGCCGAATTCAGCTACTTCCTCTCCGATGAACCGCCGGTCTCCTCCTCAGCGACGCAATCTGTCCCAACCAACAAATACGATATCGTATCGGTCGGACAGGATAAAGCATCGAATGCCTGGGAGTATATTACGAACTCCGAGGAGTATAAGACCTCCCACGGTCTTCTCCCGCACACCTGGAAGTTCTACGACTGGACGCCCGAGCGCCTTACAGAACTCATCGAACGCGGTCTGGTTTATGAACCGGTCGGTTCTCATGGTCTTGTTATCTTTATCCAGAACCGTTACGCGCCCGGCAGCCTCGAGCTTGCCTTTATCGAAGGTGAGGAAAATGTACTTGATTTACTTGTACATTTTGTACAGGGTAAATTCCGTGAAGAAGTAACCGAAGGGAAGTTCGCGGCTTATGCAGCGGGGGCACGTAAAAAAGGTTTAATCCGACGCATCGGATTGAAGCCTCACCCCAGGGTCAAGAAGGTTATGGTTTTCGACTATCCCTTATTTCACCCTACCGGGAAACCGTAATTTTCTTGAAGGGATACCCGTCTCTTAACACGTGTTCCAATAATTTATTAAAGATCAGATAGATATTCGATACCTTTCTTGTCTTGATTTGCGATAACGTGATCCTGCCGGGGCCGCAAACGCTATCCAGCCGGAACGGATGAAACCGAATTGCACCGTTCCGGATTGATTATGCAATGATCCGTAGCCCTCCGTAATGTAGATGCAATTCCTCCCTGTCGGATCTAACCGCATAAAAGGAGGATCAACGTATAATGGTTATGACAATAAAGAAACCAATAAAAGTAATTACTACCATCCATACCAGTATTACAATCGTCAGGATTCGCCACACGGTGGAAATGTACCGGAGCTTTCTGTGGTAGTCGATGAGATTTTCGATCAGGCTGGTTGAGATATATTTTTCCCCTTGTCTGGCGGCACCCATGGCAAGGATTCCGCAAGCGACATAAAAGATAGTGTTCAACAGCCAGGGAATAACACTTTGCCAGCTCACCCCACGGCTTATTAAACTACCTGCCAGGTCGTCATTTCCGGGTAAAGCCCAAAGGCTTAATGCAAACAATAAAGACTCAAATACAATAAACCCGGCACAGCCCAATGCCACGAGCTTCAACCATAATGCGGTTTGTTTGATTCTTTTTCGTATAGACCCCATAAGTTCTTCATCGGGTAACGTTCCGGTAACAGGTTCCATTTCAAATACCTGGTGTTATTCCTGACATCCCGGGAACGTCCAGAACCAGCATTAACAAGTCTACAACGACCGTTGCCGCCAGGGTCAGAAACCATACCAGGGAGAAGGTTTTCATCCTTGAGTGAAATCGTTCAAGTCCGTCGAGATAGTCGCCTTTGAGATATTCATTCGCGCCTGCCGCTGCAACGACCATGCTTATACCCAAAACCAATCTGCACAGGGAGGTAATAATCAATACGGGGCTGGCAAGTTGAAGCGAAGGAAGCCGATAGGAAAATGGGATGTCACAGACCAGGGAGTGAATGAACATATACAGGCTGAACCCGAAGGATATTCCGGCAATAATGATTGCTACTAAACCTGCGAAGCGTAGTGATCTGCTTGTTTTCGCGACCTCCATCCTTATCACGTCGTGATCCCTGATCCCGGGCAGAAAGGTATCCGTATCTTTTAACCGGTTTTCAGTCATTGTTCATATCAGTTATCAACTCAATACTATTCATCGTCAACATTATAATGTGCACCTTTGTTTAGTCAAGGGGGTATTGACCTGAATTGTAGTTCCGTTGAGTTGCTGGATGCTTATGTGGGATAGATTAACCTTGACTTAACCGGGAATCGGCCTATCATTATTTGAATAACTAACCCAAGGAGGACCCGTGAGAAGAATAGTGTTGCTGGTAGGGATGATTATTCCTTTTGTCGCCATGGCAGGATTGGAAACCCTGGAAGCCGAACCTTATGAAATACCCCGTGAAGTCAGAATACCTGCTGAATTGAAGCTTCCAGCCGATACTATCCTTATAAGCTACAGTGAATATCTAGTTATTCCAGGATCATGGCTGTATACCGGACAGAAGTACGCCGTACAATTTACACCACCGAGCTATCCTTTTGAGCTTCTGGCTATCGGGTATTTAGCGTATGATTTTACAGATCACGATAACGACTATGATGTTCCGTGTGACCTTGTAGTCTTTGCAGACGGCGAAACGCCCGGTGCAGAGATAGGCAGGCTCAATAACGCCCAGCAGACTGAACCCCTGCAAGTAGCTTTCTTCGACGCCACACTGTTGGATATAACAATCAATTCAGGGAGTTTCTACTGTGCGGTTGAGAATACACAGGATACCTTCCCCGTTCTTGCCATGGATATTGAGAGCCCGGTTCACCGGAGAGGTTGGATGTATGCAGATGTTGGTGAGGGCAATGCATGGTATCCCTTTAGTGAACTCATTTCCCCGGATTACCCAGACATGTCTCTTGCAGATACACTTGACCCGGTTATACAGGTTATAGGCGTTACTTCTGGCGGTATTGTGGAACTAGAGCCTGACGTGACAGAGATAGCCCCGACTGTGGCTATCGTTGCTTCCCAGGGCACCATCAACTACATCCTTAACGAACCCGGGAACGTTGAGATTACCCTGTGGGACGGGCTTGGTCGCAAAGCAAGTACGCTTTTTACCGGCTACTCGGAGTCCGGGGAACATTCGCTGAGCTGGGACAGTACCGATCTTCCCCGCGGTGCTTACTTTATCCATCTTTCGGTGGGCAACCTTAAGGCGACCTCAAAGGTTGTACTTGTTGACTAGTACTTAGAGTAACTGGTTGAGGTAAAGATTCAGATTACAAGGGATGGGGTCAACCCCGTCCCTTTTCGTATTTCGCTAAAGGAAGGACATGCAAGGCTTGACAAAGTCTTACGTTAATGTAGTATATGGTTGAGTACTGTCTTTTGCGGGCAAAATACCCGCTGCAGTACCGTTATACTGTGAAAATAAATCATGAATCAAGGAGGACTTCATGAATAAGCTCTTGCTAACGTTGGGAGTAGCGGCTATGGTTTTGGGTATGGTTTTCTGCGAACCGGAGCCGACAACCGGCGCAATCGCGGTTAATTCTACGCCTACCGGTGCTGCAATATCGCTTGATGGAAGCTCCACAGGCAAGATTACGAACGCTATTCTGACTGAGATTGAAGAAGGTTCACACGATATAACGTTGACCCTTGCCGATCATAAGGATACCACTGTATCGGTTACGGTTGTTGCCGGGGACACGGCAACTGTGGACATTGAGCTTGAAGTTGACGCCTACGGTAATCTCTACGTCACGTCCAATCCAACAGGTGCGGCAATATGGCTGGATGACGAAAACACGTTAGAAACAACCGATCATCTGTTCACTGACCTTGAGGTCGGTGATTACACAGTCAAACTTACCCTCGATCAATACGATGATTACGAGACAATAGTTGAAATCAAGGCTGACGAAACCGATACCGTGGATGCCGATTTAGAAATGAAGACAGGCAGAATCCAGGTAAACTCCGATCCGGACGGTGCTGCAATCAGCTTGGATGGGATATCCACCGGTCAGGTGACCGATGCCCTGCTTGAAGACGTGGACATAGGTGAACGTACAATCGGTCTAAGCAAAAGCGGTTATGCCGATACTTCGGTTTCAGTAACTGTTACAGACGATGAAACCGCCAACGTGGACATTACCCTCGTAGAACAGCAAGAAGAGATAGAACTCTCCGCCGATGACGCTACGAGTGCTGGATGGGGCTTCCCGGTAACGGATAAAGAACACAAGGTAGCGGTAAAATTGACGCCTCCGAGCTACCCGTTTACGATTACTAAGGCGGTATATATTACAATCGTTTGGGCGGGCAATCCCGATCCATGGGAAGACCCCGGCGATGCTGTTTTCTTCACGCCCGGTTTCTCAGGCGCGCCCAGCCAGGAGATAGGGCGTAAGCAGGTCGCAGCTTACACTTACGAGGACTGGAACGTATTCGATGTAAGCAGCGAGGATATGGTTATCTCATCGGGCAGCTTCTTCTTCGCCCTGGAACTCACCAAAGATTATAGTACCCTAGGATATCCCGCCGCACTCCTCGATGCGGGGACCTCACTTCACCACGCAGGTTGGGCATATACCTCCTTTACAAGCCCGGACAGTGACTGGGTCGGCTGGCTCGCCTTCGACAACTTCGGCATGGGAGGGGATTGGCCAAGCGGAATGACATTAGGTGACAGCGTCGACGTTATCATGCGTGTCAGGGGTACGATCCCCGGCGGATATGAGGTAGAACTCATGCCTGACGGTTCGTATGAGTCCGTCTCCGGATGGCCGCTTCCCAAACTTCCCGGTGTTACAGTCTCTACCGATAATTGCGATGTAGACTGCAAGGCAATTAATTACGACTTCAGAAACTACAGATAAGTTAATCAGGAACAATTGAAAAGAGCGGGCCCAGCCCGCTTTTTTTTTAGCTGTCGAATCAAGCCGGGAGATCTTATAAAACCCGGTATCCTTAATTACAGTATTGCCGTGCAGGAATATAGAGAGGTTGACATGGCGGTATATTGTCGTAGCATTTATCTGTACGAATAATTATATTAAGGAGGATTTCGTGAAGAAATTATTGATATTAGGTGGGATTATGGTGGCGGTATTCGGTATGATTACCTGCGACGGCGACAACGGCAATGGCGATAACGGCAACGGCAATGGTACATCCGACAAAGGGGCTATAGAGGTGAACTCCAACCCTGAGG
This sequence comes from Caldifarciminota bacterium, assembly GCA_014729665.1. Lineage (GTDB taxonomy): Bacteria > Hydrothermota > Tepidihabitantia > B3-TA06 > B3-TA06 > WJJO01. Next base: position 3,615 of record WJJO01000329.1, on the reverse strand, counting down.
GGGCTTCGATAATACTCGACGGAGAACCTACCGGAGAAACAACCAATGTAATCATACCAGACGTTGATACCGGCTCGCACGACGTAGAGCTTGTCCTTACCGGTTACAATGATACTACGATGCAGGTTACCGTAACCGGCGGAGATACAGTCGCTTTGAGCGTTACACTTGAAACTGAGATCTACGGTAATCTCTTCGTCGTATCGAATCCTGCGGGTGCAGAAATATGGCTCGATGATTCAGCCACCGGCAAGGTAACCAACTACCTGTTCTCAGATCTTGCGGCAGGTCAATATGCGGTGAAACTGGTCCTCGACGGTTATCAGGACTGCGAGGATACAGTTAAGGTTCTGGCCGATACTACTATCACCCTCGATGTAGGGGATTTGGAAAAGGTCAAAGGTTATATCGCGGTCAGCTCTACACCCACAGGCGCCGCAATCAGCCTGGACGGTACGCCTACCGGTCAAGAGACCGTTGCGCTTATCCAAAACGTAGACGTTGGAGAACACACTGTGGGACTGAGCAAATCCGGCTACGTTGACACTTCGGTCGCGGTTACGGTTGTAGAGGACGAAACCGCCAACGTCGACGTCATACTCACCGAACAACTCGAGGTGCACGAAATAATCCAGGATGAATCGACCCCTATAACGGGAATCGGATTCCAGTTGCCTGCGGGAGGCCGTATGGCGGTGATGATTACACCCCCCGGCTATCCGTTCCAGCTTACCGAGGCCTGCTACGTGCCGTTCGGCTGGGGCAACTGGGACGCCGAATGCGATCTGGTTTTCTTCAACGGGAATTCCTCCTCCGGACCGTCTACGGAGATAGCCCGGAAGTCGGTTTCGGCCACAATGGAGCTTGATTTCAACTGGTTTGACGTAAGCGATCTGGACGTAATCATTGAATCGGGCAGCATCTTCTTTGCCGTTGAGAATAAGTACGACGATAAACCGGTCATGGCCTTAGACGGTAAAAGTCCCGAGCACCACGTTTCCTGGATGTATAATATCTTCCAGGGCGAAACGGATTTCAAATGGACACCGTTCGATAATATCAACGCGGACTGGGGTGTTAATGTCGGCGACAGCGCCGACCTTGTGCTTCGTGTCAAGGGCGTTGTTCCTTCCCTGGGCCACGTTGCGGTTACCCCTACGAAGATTGTACCGGGTACGTACAGCGGCTGGCCCCGGGTTCAACTGCCAGCCGATATGATAGCGGAAAACCCTTAATCCGAGTCCGGATTATACAAATAAGATAACACGACAAAGGTTGAAAGAGCGGGTTAACCCGCTCTTTTTTAAGGCAAAAAAGGAAACAGCCGCAAAGGCTTGACAAAGCCTTGGGTTAAAGTAGTATATACTGTTGAGGACGGTACTATCGTCGATATAGTTATTGCGTATAGTACTGTTGTGTAGATGAAACAAAACATGAATCAAGGAGGATTTTTATGAAGAAACTCTTGCTTGCATTAGGTGCGGTGGTCTTGGTTTTCGGCATGGTCGTCTGCCAACCGTCTACCGGCGATCTTGCAGTCAATTCCACGCCTGCCGGGGCTACGATCTGGCTCAACGATACGACCACGAATCAAACCACCAACCACGTATTCACCACAATTGAGGTGGGCACTTACGATGTCAAGCTGGTTCTGGATGGTTATGCAGATTACACCGAGACCGTGGAGGTCAAGGCAAATGAGACCGTGACCGTCGATGCCCAATTGCAGACCGGACAAGGAAGTATCCAGGTCAACTCTACGCCTGACGGTGCTGCAATCACCCTGGACGGTGAAAGCACCGGTGAGGTAACCGACGCGCTTATTGAGGATGTGGAATCGGGTGAACACACCGTAGAACTCAGCTTAGCCGGTTTCGCGGACACCTCGGTCTCTGTAACCGTTCCCGTAGACGAAACAGTTACATTGGACGTTATACTCGACACTAGCGATGTGGTACCAATAGAGGTCATCAATGACGAGGACACACCGGTTGACCTCGGGTTCAGACTGAAGGCCGGGCAAAGGATAGCGGTAATGGTCGAACTAGAAGCAATCAACTATCCGTTTACTCTCACCGAGGCCTGCTACGTGCCCACCGGTTGGGAAGATGACCCGGATAACTGGGACGCCGAATGCGACCTGGTATTCTTTACCGGAAGCGCCCAGAGCGGTCCGGCTACAGAAGCAGGCAGGAAGTCGGTATCGGCTACACAGGAGCTCGAGGCTAACTGGTTTGACGTAAGTGATCTGAACATAACCGTTGAATCGGGAGCCCTGTTCTTCGCCGTTGAGAATAAGGTGGACGATAATCCGGTAATTGCCATGGATGGAGGCTCACCCCTCCACCACCTGTCCTGGATGTACTCCATATTCGGCACCGACACCGACCCCAGCTGGTCGCCTTTCGACAACATCAATACCGGTTCGTTCTATGAATTGGGCGACACAGTTGACGCGATGCTTCGCGTCAAGGGCCTGGCTGCCGCTGCAGGATATGTTACCCTTACCCCGGCGAAGATCGGCCCGGATACATACGAAGGCTGGCCCAAGGTTCAACTCCCGGCAGAGATGATGGTTAAGACTTACCACTGCGGATCCAGTGATTAATATTATCCTACAGACTACAAGAGCGGGCTTTGCCCGCTCTTTTTTTGCCCGTCTTGAGCCTTGACATTGCTCCCGGTGCGGATATCCTCTAAAGTTAAGGTTAATCGTTTGTTATAAGGAAAAGGTCAAGCTCAGGAAAAAGGGACTGTAAATTGAGCGAAGAGAAGACATTGCCAAAAGAAGACTACCGGGAGTACGTGCGTAAACGCCTGGAGGCCTTGGCGCCGATCCTGGAAAAGGTATCACTCGGGGAATTCGATCAGAGTATCCCTATCCCCGAAGACACAGACGACGAGTTCACAGAGCTCTTCGTGGGCCTCAATCTGATGATTGAGGATTTGAAGTTCATGTTCGACGAAAACCAGAGGAACACAGCCGAGCTCGAACGCCGTCTAACCGAACTTTCGGTATTCAACGAGGTGGGACGCGCTCTCGGTTCTACCCTGAAGCTTGACGAACTTCTGGAGGTCATCTACCAGCAAACCTCCAGGGTGATGGATACCGAAAGCTTCTATATCGCCCTTTACAACGAGGACTCCGAAACCATAGATTTTCCAATGTATGTGGAATCCGACAAACGGATACCCCTGGATAGCCAGAAATTCAGAAACGGCCTTACCGAATATATCATCAAAACCCGTAAACCTCTTCTTATCGAAAAGGATGTAGAAAAGGAAAGGGAGAACCTTGGAATAGATGCGGTGGTTCGCGGCGATCCGGCGATGTGCTGGCTCGGTGTTCCGATGATCTCTGCTGAAAGCGTTGTCGGGGTGATAGCCGTACAGAGCACCAGAAAAGAAGGCCTTTACGACGAGGATCACCTTCGTCTTCTTTCGGCTATTGCAAATGCAGCGGCATCCTCGGTGGCAAACGCTCGAGCTTATGCCGAACTGGAACGCCGTCTCACAGAACTTTCGGTGTTCAACGAGGTGGGTCGCGCACTCGGCTCCACCCTGAAGCTTTCAGAACAGCTTAAGATTATCTACGAACAGGCAAGCCGCGTGATG
>WJJO01000328.1 GCA_014729665.1 Caldifarciminota bacterium | reverse complement strand
TGTCTGGGCTGTAGACAGTATTGAGTATTGGTCTGGTTCCGACATCCCGAGATATATCTGCCGATATGAGGCAGGGGATGCTCTGAACATCTCGGTTGATGAATGGAACACGAGAATCGTTCACGACCGGGAAGGAAGGATTATTAGCAGGGAAAACAGGGAAGGTGATGTTCTTTGGGAAAAGAAGTCCCGTTAATCTTCAAAGGATAACTGAACTAATACCAAGAACAAGACCACGGGCAGTTGCCTAATAATTCTATATCCCTCTTATTTAACGATAGCTAAATTAATTCTTCAGATATTCTAAATTTGAATTAATTTAACATTAGATAAAAAGTACTTGACAAGGGTTGAATTTTTATTATAATTCTAACGTTAGTTAAAGAAATTGAATTTGGAGGATAGATGCAGCAAAAGTTTATAACCAAAGAGGAGTTCTCCAAGCGGCTCATTGAGCTGTTTGCACGAGGACGCATCTCGCAATATCCCCGCAAGCGCCGTGACCGCCACATCCTCCTTAAGAGCATCGTCATGACACTTTCCAATGGAAAAGACTATAACGAAACGGAAATCAACGATGAGATCAAGTCCTGGCTTACGAGAATGCACGATCCCCAGGGTCTCGATTACGTTGCCCTTCGCCGCTATCTGGTGGATGAAGGGTATCTCGACCGCTCCAGGAATGGATCGAGATACTGGATCATGGAGCCCGGTCCGTCGGCACAATGGTTTGAGCAGAATGTTGATGAAGTGGAAGTGTTCAAAGTGGTCTCAGAAGCAAAGGAGGATTACGAAAGAACCCACCGCAAGCGTGGCGAGGTACGCCAGAAGATTCTGGATTCGGCAACCGAGCTGTTTTCAAAAAAAGGCTACGAGGGCGCGTCCATAAGAGAAATCGCAGACAGGGCAGGGGTTACCGTGCCCAACATCTACTACTACTACAACGACAAGAAGGGCCTGTACCAGGCGACCCTGACCGAGGGTGCGGCCAGTCTGCTGGAGCTTTTAAAAAAGGTTGATGATCCGGATGCCACGCTGCGTGATCGATTCCTGGCCCTGGCCAGGGCAAAAATGAAGCTTGCCAGAAAAAAGAATGCCACCATCGAGCTTTTTACCAGGGAGTGGCTGGATTCCAGCTCTCCGGGGCTTCCTCCCAAGCTGAAATCGGCAATGGGACAATCGGTCAAGTACATGGAACAGATAATTGCTCAGGCCGTACAGCGAGGCGAGATACGCCCCATTAATCCCAAACTGGCGGTGTGGCACATGTTCGGTCTCGCCTTTCTGCAGGGCGGAAAATTCATCGCCAAGTTCATCAAGACCAAAGAACTCACCGACGATGAGATAGAGGACTACGTCGATCTCATCCTCAAGGGTCTGGAAAAGAAAGATTAATAAACAAAGGAGACATAATGGCAGTGTTAACAGTCAAGGACCTGGTCAAGGATTACAAGACAGGCAAGGTCATAACCAAAGCGCTCCGGGGCATCGACCTGGAGATTGCCCAGGGCGAGTTCTTGTCTATCGCCGGTCCGTCCGGATCGGGAAAGACAACCCTTCTGAATATAATCGGCTGCCTGGACACGCCTACATCGGGCTCGGTCAGCCTCAACGGAACCAACCTGGACGACCTGAAGAAGAAAGAGCGTGCCGAACTCCGCAAGGACTCAATCGGTTTCGTGTTCCAGTCGTTCAATCTGATACCGGTTCTCACCGCGTTCGAAAACGTTGAGATCCCTCTCATCCTGCTGGGCTGGAGCAACCAGAAACGCAAGGAGACGGTGGAGAATATCCTCATTGACGTCGGTCTCCAGGAATACATCCACCGTCGTCCTCTTGCAATGTCGGGTGGACAGCAGCAGCGTGTGGCCGTTGCCCGGGCACTGGTCAAGGAACCCAAGCTGATACTGGCAGACGAACCCACCGCTAATCTCGACTCGACCACAGGCAAGGCTACGCTCGAGCTGATGCGGGAACTCAACGAGAAGCACGACTCCACCTTCATCTTCTCCACCCACGACAAGATGGTCATGGATTTCGCGGACAGATTGATCCTGTTAAAGGACGGCAAGGTATCCTCAGATACCCGCAAGGGTAAAAAAGAATAAAAAATGCTTGCAAGACTTGCGTGGCGTAACACCTTCAGGCATACACGAAGGACGATTATTACCGCGCTGGCTATAGCTGGTGGTATCACCTTTCTTATCCTGTTCGACACCCTGTACGGAGGAATGAAGAATCAAAGCGCCCGCGTGGTTCTCGACTACGAGAACTCAAGTCTGGTACTGCTTCCAGAGGACAATATCGAAGACTACCGCTTCAATCCTCTCGACGACCTGATTGAAAATCCCCGGGAAGCTATCACCGTGGTTGAGGAACACCCCGCCGTCGCCTCTGCCGCGCCCCGGCTGCGGTTCAACGCCAGTCTAAACGTGGCAGGTGACGAACTGATAGCCATGGGAATGGGACTCGACCCCGAACTGGATCCCGGCGTATTCCGGCTCGATGAGGAGATGGAAGAAGGCTCCTTCCTCCAGGCAGACGGAGACCTTGTCGTTGGCTCCGGTCTTGCCCAGGATCTGGGAGTTGCAGCAGGTGATGTGGTCATGGTTACCACCAGGACCAAGCGCGGCGTCTGGGACGTTCGCCAGTATACGATTACAGGAATTATTAACTCGGGAAGCATCCTGGTGAACAACAACGCAATACTGGTGACCCTGAGCGATGCTCAGACCTTCCTGGAAACAGGTGACGCGGCTTCCGAGGTTAACATCCTGGTTCCCGGCAATCCCAAGGACCTCGATAGACTGGAAGAGATATCTGCCGATATTTCTACTGTACTTGATGGAAGTTATGACGCCTACACCTGGCGGGAGATGAACGCCTGGTACTTTGACGCCTTCGAAGCCGAGGAATCGGTGGCCTATCTTCTGGCAATCATAATCATCGTCATCGCCCTGGTGGGTATCGTCAACACCATGCTCCTCTCCATATACGAACGGATAAGAGAGCTTGGAACTATGCGTGCCATGGGATTCTCACCCTCGCAGATAAGGTGGCTGCTGATTGCCGAAGGCGCCATCATCGGTCTCTTCGCTTCTGTTGCAGGAGTTGGGCTGGGAATACTGGTAAGCTGGCCCCTGGTAGAGTTCGGGATGGATTTCACCAACTTCATGAAAGACTTCGATATCAATATGCCCTTTGACCTTCACCTGTTCGGCAGGTTCTCACCTGGAAACATCGCCATAACATTCCTGTTCAGTTGGATAATCTCCATCCTGGCCTCTTTAATCCCTGCCCATAAAGCTACCAAAATTGAGCCGTCGCAAGCCTTGCGTACTGTTTAGGAGAACAAAATGAGATTACTTTTCAACACAGAGAACACGGAGAACCACAGAGAACACAGAGTCTCTTCAATCTCTTTAACTCCTCTCTGTGCCTCAGTGCCTCTGTGGTTTAATTCCCTCAGGAGGAATTATGCTGTTTAAGATGGCACTCAGAAACGTTTTCCGTCATACCCGGAGAACATTAATCACCGGTGTGGCCATCGGCGTGGGGCTCATGTTCATGATAATGATAGACTCGTGGTTCGGCGGGGTTGAAAACCAGACCATACGCAACGTTCTGGAAACCGACAACTCCGAGCTGGTGGTCTATCCAGCAGGCGTGTTCGAGGACCGGTTCCTGTTTCCGCTGGACTCGGTAATCGACAACGCATCGGCAATGGCTGCCCGGATGGAAAGTGATTACGATCAGGTGACCTCCGCCGCTCCCAGGCTGAGGTTTTCGGCTTTCGCCATGGCGCCTGAAGCTGAGCTTTACGCCATGGGAGTAGGCATTGACCCTGAAAAAGACCCCGATGTATTTGAACTGGACTCCTACATCGAGGAAGGCCGTTTCCTGGAAGCCGACGGTGACCTGGTGATGGGCTCGGGACTGGCAAGCGACCTGGGGCTCGAGCTGGGCGACTACGTCCTGGTTCAGACCCGGTCCAGGCGCGGAGTGATGGACGTCCGCGAGTACGAGATCACCGGGATAGTAAATACCACAAATCCGTTGATAAACCGAAACGCCATATTCATAACCCTGGCCGACGCCCAGGTAATCCTGGAAACACCCGACGCGGCATCGGAGATTAACCTCCATGCAAAGGGTGATGCCCGGGAC
>WJJO01000026.1 GCA_014729665.1 Caldifarciminota bacterium | reverse complement strand
GGTCTGAATCGGAGAATTTCTCTTCTGACCACGTCCTTAAGTCTTCGTAGAGCTGAACCTTGTCTGCATCATGTACATCGAGTATCCATGTGATTGTCAGTTCAGACTCAGGAGCCATGAACCATTTTGTAAAACAGCCGGTCAAGAACAGAATCGCCAAAGGTAATATGAGGTGAGTTTTCTTCACACTGCAACCCTACGCACCGTAAAGCCGATGTCAAGATATGTACTGCAAGCAAACAAAAACGCATCGAGCAGAGACCTTTCGCGAGGGTTGTAAAGCCACAGTTCATGTACAGCAGACGCCCTTCTCCCTGGTTCAATCATTTAGTTGTAGTATACTGTGCTTACCTTAACAGTTCCTTGAGTGGATCGAATATCTTTCGCCGCGAGGAGTCGCGCAGCTTCTTAAGCGCCTTGGCTTCTATCTGGCGGATGCGTTCACGGGTAACGTTGAAAATCTGCCCGACCTCTTCAAGGGTGCGCTGGACGCCGTCATCGACGCCGAACCTGAGTCTCAGAACGGTTTCCTCGCGCCTGGAAAGGGTTGCCAGGGCATCGTCTATCTTGGTTTCAAGGACCGAACGGGCCGCGTGGTATGTAGGTACCGGTGTTTTATCGTCGGAGATGAAATCGCCAACGAAAGATGAACCGTCGTCGTCGATAGCCTTATCAAGAGATACGTGATACTGAGCGATGTTGGTAAGAAACTTGACCTTGTCTTCGGTAAAAGTCGGCAGGTGGTGTGCAATCTCCTGGGGTGCGGGTAAGCGTCCGTATCGCTGGATAAATCGCCTGGACACCCTTGTAATCTTGTTTATAGCATCGATTATGTGGGCAGGAACCCTGACCGTACGGGATTGATCTGCTATGGCTCTGGTAATAGCCTGCTTAATCCACCATGTGGCGTATGTAGAAAATTTGTAGCCCTTCTTATAATCGAACTTCTCAACGGCCTTTATCAATCCGCAGTTGCCCTCTGCAATCAGATCGATGAATTCCAGTCCGCGGTTCGTATAGCGTTTGGCAATCGAGATAACGAGTCTCACGTTGCCTTCAATCATCCTGTCTCGCGAGGCTAAGATTTTACTTTCTATCTGCCAGATTCTACCGAGACATTCTTCGGCTTCCTTAGCCGTTCGTCCGAAGTTGCGCTCGGCGCGATGAAGCTCGGTACGATTGCTGTAGTACTCTTCCTTAAAGGAATCATCAGCTTTTGCCCTTTCCTTGAAATCCTCGACCTTCGCAGAAAGCCTTGTAAGTTCCTCTAATTTCTTTTTATAGTATTCCGTATACTCCTTAATGACCTCAGACTGCAAGGACAAGGTTTGAATCTTCTTGTGAATCTTTGCACGAATCTTTTCAACCTTCAATTCCTCCTCTTTAGTCCGATTTCGTCGTCTGACCCCATCCCTGAGTCTTTCATTGAGGGTCTCGAGCCTGTGACTGTTCCTTATAAAACCTTGCTTCCATCGCTGGTAGAGCTTTTTATCTATAACCGAATCTATGTCGGGTTTAGCCAGCTGATCTACTGACAATAACCCCTCTTCGACTTCCTTACAGCGTCCCAAAAGGTGCTCGAGCATACCGCATGTTCCGAATATCTCACATTGAAGATCGAAATATCCCTGCTCCATCTGTCGGGAAAAGTGAATCTCATCATCCTTGGTTAAAAGGCCGAACTTATTCAGTTCCTTGAAATAAGATCTGGTGGAATCCTTACGGCCCTTGACCCTGGGAAGCTTATACGTTTTTTCCTTGGTCGCATCGGGAATGGGCTCACCCTCGGCAACCAGTTTTACTCCCTTTTCCCTGAGCATCACAATAATTTCATCAACCTCATCTGCCGAGATATATGTCTCTGGGAAATAGCTTTCAAACTCCTTATAGGTTATCCCTTTTCGTTTCTTAAGACCTGCAAGTATCTTCTCGGCAATCTGGATAGCTCTACTGGAGCTGGAAGCCAATTGTACGTTTTCTTTATCCTTCATGTCTCCTGATAGATTTTATTG
>WJJO01000327.1 GCA_014729665.1 Caldifarciminota bacterium | reverse complement strand
TTTGTAAGCTCTTTCCTTACGTGGCTTACATCTCTGCGTTTTTCCCGCTCTGTGTCTCTGTGCCTCTGTGGTTATTTTAAGCTTCCTTTAGTCGCCGCTTCGCGTAGGGGAAAGGGAAAACCTGAACTTACCCCTCCCCCTTTATCCCCCTCCGCCGAGGAGGGGGAAGAAACATTTCTTGTTAGTGAGGTAGAAGTAATCTATAGTCCCTTCGGAGAATAAATTAGCCCTCCCCTGGCGATGAGGGGCACGATCCTGGGATAGTTAATAAGGGAGGGGGAATGGGTCTGTTGAGTTTGATTCTAACCTGACATCAGGTATATATTTCTTTCATCAAGCTTGAGGCATTTGGTGCGACGTTGAGCAGGAAAGTCATCGTCGTCGAATGAGACGGGAGGACACCCTCTCAGGGTGTCCCGACAGGCTGGAGAGCCTGTCCTCCACAGTTTGATACTCTATATAGGTTAGTATATACTAATTTCTCTTTACGGTATACCCCTGAGAGAACGCTTGTACCCTGTCGGATGCAGTAAAGTCGTGGAAGTATATAGAATATCCCCTTCCCTGGCGGAAGGGGGTCAGGGGGAAGGGGAAGAAAAGGTGCTTGTCCTACCCCTGGGAGACTGTCGGATAAGTTCGACTATCCGCAGATTGACGCCGATTTCTAAAAAGAGGTGTTTTGTAAGCTCTTTCCTTACGTGGCTTACATCTCTGCGTTTTTCCCGCTCTGTGTCTCTGTGCCTCTGTGGTTATTTTAAGCTTCCTTTAGTCGCCGCTTCGCGTAGGGGAAAGGGGAAAAATCAGTCGTTCCTCGACCAGCGTTCCCCGTCGGCCTCGACCAGGTCGGCAGACGACAGCCCCAGATACCCCAGCGCGTTATCCGGTATCTCTATGGGCAGGGGTTCAGGCCCTGTACGCTTCCCCTCCAGGAAGTTTGCGACGGCGGTAAACCCGGAGATGAGCGACTCGTCGATGGTGCAGTAGTAGAACCTTCCGTTCCGGCCGATGAGTGACAGGTTGGTTAACCGTTCCAGGTAGTCGAGGATTACCTGTAAGGACTTTCTATAGCCTACCTTCCATACAGGGTATGCACGTGGTGTAAGCACCTTGTCGACCTTGCCTGTCTCCGCTCCTGTTAAAAGCCCGAGTCTGCGCCCGTGCTTTAAGGTAAGTTCGAGGAGTTCTTCTGCCGGGGCGTTCCAGAATGCGTCTCCCTCGTCTGCGAAGAACTCTACCACCAGGGAGGAGCGGTCTGCGTCCGGAACCATAGCAGGACTCCAGTTCTTGGGCTCGTGCCACCGGCTGAACGGTATGGACTCGTCCGGGAAGTATATCCAGGAGTCTCGCGTAACCTGCGGCTGGTTAATGCGGATAAAGAGGATAACGAGCGCGCGGTAGGTCAGTTCGGACACTGCGGCAAGGACTGCAGGCGGCGGGGGGGGATCGAGTGCGCGCACGAGAAGGTCGAGATCGATGGAGGAAGTAACGTATTCGGGTTTTTTAGTTGTTGTTCGACCTTTGGTGTCCCGTGCCGTAACTGAGGTGACGCGTTTCCCGTCGTGTCTGACCTTAACGACCTCGCTCCCCAGATGAACCCGCGAACCCCTCTCTTCGGCGGCTTTCTGAAGAAAGTGCGATATCTGACCTATGCCGTGCCTGGGATAAAGGAACCTGTCGACCAGGGTTGCGATGTCGGCTTTACGGGCAAAGAACTCCTTAACGACTTTCCCCAAAGAAAGTCCCTTGATTCTGAGCGCCGCCCAGTCCGCGGAGAGCACAGAAGGTTCCATCCCCCACACCTTGCGCGTGTAGTTTTCGAAGTTGAACTCGTACAGCGCCCTTCCGAACCGGTGCACCACCCAGTTTTCAAAGCTAGCCTCCCTACGGTTTCCGCTCCGGAACTTCTCTGCAACGTAGTCGTAGAGCATCTTTGCAGATTTTGTTACAGGCAGCTTCCGGGCAACGTCGGTGAACTGAACCGGATAGTCGAAGAACCGGCCCCCAAGGTAGAACCGGCTCTTGCGCGGCGTCCATATCAGCTCATCGCCCAGGAGACCGGCAAGGAAGGGCGCGAGGTAGCGGGAAGGGCTGTAGTAACGGTGCCCCCCGAGGTCGTGGTAAAACCCGTCCCCGGTGTGCCGGGTAAGGGACAGGCCTCCCGGGATGGTGCGTCTTTCAAAAACCTCCGTTGCTGCGCCTGCACGCGCGGCAAGGTATGCCGCACCCAGACCCGCGGTTCCGCCGCCGAGTACGCAGATGGAGGGTTTTTTATTCCGAGCGCTCAACTTTCCCTTTCTTTTTCTTATTGTTTCTGACCACGAATCCTATTCCTGCAAGTGCTGCAAGCAGCGGTTCGAGGGGCACGCGCGCCCTGGGCGAGAATCCGAAGCTCAAAAGCCCGAGGAAGTACAGCCCGGTTAAAAGGAACAAAAGCATCACCGGATCGCGCAGTCCCTTTATTATATATGCCCTCAGACCTGCTCCCAGCTTGGCAACATGAAACAGGGCATATGCAGCGAAAAGTAACAATAACGGGATTCCCAGATAACGCAACCTTTTATCCCAGACGGTCTCCAGGGCCTTGCCCAATCTTCCTTCCGACAAAAAGGACGTAACCACAGGTGAGGTTCCCTGCTTTTGGGCGTCTTCCGGGCCGTGGAAGTAAGCACCCGCCTCCCCAAGGGTAACAGGATAGATAAGGGAGGCAAGCCCGCCTCCAACCAGGGATGCGACGTAAGGCAATGGATGGCGCAGTAAGTATCTCTTTGCAACCCTTCCGTAAAGCCGGTAGCGTTCGGCCTCGTTGAGCTTACCTCTCCCCTCGACCGCTTCGCGGTCGAACTCTTCAAGGGCCTGTGAACGTGGTTTTCCTTCCAGCACAGACTTCAGTGACGCCGAATGATACTTGTATATATTAACATCGGATATCGTGGTGTAGAAGGTCTCGCCGAAAACTACCCTGTTGCGAACTATCCAGGGTGTTATGAACGCAAGCTGCATGCCCAGTATTACTGACCACAGTGCAAGTTTCTTCCACTTTAAACGGGTCAGCAGTAAGAATATGAAAAGCGGTGCCGTAAAGTAGAGTGATATCGGTCGGATGAGCGTAGCCGCGCCCAGGATCGCTCCCGACGCTGCGGCAAGCCGGAAGCTTCGTTCCTCGAACGTCCGGAGTGTGAAAAAAAGGAAGACAACAAACAGGAAGGTAAACAGGGTCTCGGTCGTAAGCTGGGTGCAGTAGAAGGCGGTGTTCAGGTCGAAGATAAAAAGGATTCCGGCCCAGAGGGAAACCTTTTGGCCGAATCGGCCATTGAGGAACCGGTAGAGAAGAACCAGCGCCACCAGATTGAGGACTATCTGAATCAGGATAACCGCCAGCTTGGAATGTCCTGTAAGGGCGTAAATACCTGCAACGAACGCGGGATAGCCCGGTGTTATGGTAGAGTTGGGTTCGTAAGGTTCCTCCAGGCTGGCTGAAAACCCCTTGCCTTCAAGCATGTTTTCTGCAAGAAGATTGTATGCAACCGCATCGTAGCATGAGGAGGTTCGGGAAATATCTGCAAATGCCGGGATAGAAATGAGAACCCTTGCCAGAAGCGCTGCTGAAAGCAGAAATAGAAGATTTCTATCCAGGAAGGCTTTACCGATCACTAACCTCCTTTTTTAATCTTCGTCTTGCGTTTTGTGATCAAGCCGTACGCTGCAAGAATCGCCGCCATGGGCAGTACCGGCAGGAAGTGTCTGGGCTGTCCTGCAGGGCCGGTCACCCCTATGAAGTATATTACACAGATGAAGGCAAGTAGATTAAATACGCTTTTGAACCCCCTGGATTTAATGAATCCGATTATCGCGGTAACAACAAGGAAAGCCATAAGTATTCCTCCCAGTATGTATATAACAAACCACCACCCAACCGGTTTTATCCGCTCATTCCAGATTATTCGGAACGCCTTATCCAGCTTCCCGGAAAGAACCGCCTTCTGCACCGGCGGAGTGATGTTACGGATCGATGGTTGGTCCGGGGAGTAGAAAAGCAGAAACTCGGCAAAACCCAGGGGGAGAAAGGTCTTGGCTACCCCCCCAGCGTAAAGGACAGCGTATCGTCCTGGATGGGTAATCAGGTAGTTCATAGCTGTACGTCCTGTAAATATGTAGCGTTCCGCCTCGTTACGAGGTTCACCGTATCTTAAAAAGGCCTGCTCCTCGAATTCTGCCTTGGCTTCGTAGATAGTTATGCCGTCTATACTTGCCTTTATAGGGGCTGCATGGATATGGGAAAGGTTGAAGGATTGAACCGTGGAAAAGAAGAAATGTCCGAAGGTAACCTTGTTGCGGATAAACCAGGGTGATATTACAATCAGGAATGTCGCCACGAGTATACCGTATCCACCAAGCCTGGTTAGAAAACGTCCCTTATCCCTTGTGGTCAGGAATAGAAACGGTAAAAGCAAGGGGAAGTAAAGGCCTATGGGTCTTGTGAGTGCGGCCAAACCCAGGAGTACACCTGCCGTTGCACCTGAAATAAGGGGTTGGCGATTCTCAAACAACCCCAGAACAAACCACAACCCGGGTATGAAGATACAGAGGAAAAGCGCATCGGACATGAGCTGTGTGGAATAAAATGCAAAACTGAGACAAAGGAGAAGGAGGATACCGGCAAGCAAACCTGTCTTCAGGTTGAATCTTTTAACGCACCAGATAATAATCCCGGATATGAGACTGAGACTCAGGATTATCTGGATTACTGCTGCCGCATAGGGTGAGTTACCGAAGATTGAATAAACACCCGCTATAAACAATGGATATCCGGGTACCATAGACGAGTTCGGCAAATATGGAGTTGAGGCAGCAGTCGAATATCCATTTCCCTCAAGAACGTTTACTGAAAGACGTTCATAGCAAACGGCATCTGGCCATGTAAAAAGTTGTGATACATGCCTGAAGGCTGGCAATATTACTGCAAAATGCAGTATTAAGGCCGCGCCAAGCCCGATGAAAAGAAACAGAATCGGGCCTTTCAACCATCTCTTATCCAAACGATTCGTCCTCATCAAATCCCTGGATTCGTATCCACAGAACCCTCATTACACATAGTATACTCAGTCGATTATCTATTGACTATTTACCCCTTCCTCTGGTTGCTTATCGCTCTTGCCCATATCCCCGAGGAGTCTCTCGGCTTCAATAGCCGGATTCTTCTCCGGTTCGAGTCCACGGGCCTTCTCATCCGGCAGGAGTTCAACAACCATTTCATAGTCCTGTCTTGCACCGGCATTATCCCCGCGTGCCGCACGAGTCTTCCCCCGTGTAAGATATATCCATGCCTGGCTCAACAACGCCTCGAAGTTTTCGGGCTCCGATTCAAGAACCTTCTCGTAATCGGCGATGGCCTCACTGTACCGTTTATTCCTTGTATAGGCAACAGCCCGCATGTGGTACGCTCTGATTAAACCGGGGTCCAAATCCAAGGCCTTGTTGTAGTCGGCGATGGCAAGATCGAGATTATCCGATCTGTAATGTGCTCTGCCCCGGTTGTAGTATGTCATCGCATCATCGGGATCGAGATTGATGGCCCGGGTGTAATCTGCAAGGGCCTTATCATACCCCCCCTGATCTGCATATATCCTGCCCCGGTTGTTGTATACCAGAGCCTGGTTTGGATCCAGGGCAAGGGCCTTGTCGTAGTAGGAAAGAGCCAGACCGGTCGAATCCAGATACTCGGCACACAGTGCAAGGTTGACGTATATGGTCGCCTTGGTTGAATCCAACCGTGCGGCCTTCTCAAAGATGAGCCTGGCACGTTCGTAGTTTCCATTGTTGAAATAGATGTTCCCGAGATTGTTGTAGTATCCAGCGTTCGTGGAATCGAGCCTTATGGCCTGCTCGAAATCGAGCCTCGCCTGGTCGTCTGCATCCATGTGAAGGTAGGCTGTCCCCCTGTTGTAGTAGTAGGTGGGATTCTTGGCGTCGAGCATGATGGCGCTGGTGTAGGCCTCGACCGCCTCCTCGTAGCGACCGAGTACGTCCAAGGTCCATCCAAGGCTGTTATACGGATCCGGCTTGGAGGGCTTCTCTTCGGTATACTCTTCGTAGAGTTTCGCGGCGAGCTCGTAGTCGCCTTCCTCCAGGGCCTTATCGGCCTGTCTGAGCAGTCTGCCTGCGAATGCGGTAAGTGCAAGGATGAATATCGCTGAAGTGATGATTGATGTTGTTTTCTTCATGCTGAACCTCCTAAGTTTTTTACCGTTATTATGATATGGAGAGTTCGGTTGGTGTCAACTGGAGCATGTAGCTTTGCCCAAACGTAGGGGCAGTTCATGAACTGCCCCTACAAGGCCCTTTCTTCGAAAGGGACGTTCACCTTCGGAGATTCCAGGAGAGAGTGAAATACTCAGCACGATCCCCTCATCACATTATCGGTCAATGCTACATCCTCAACGTCAATTCTTCAATGAGCCTGCTGTCAGCGGTAGGCGGTTTTGGTTAGCTTTTGTATAGCATTTGAGCAGTTTTTGGTTATCTTTTGAGTACCTTTTGTCCCCCTTTTTTTGACTTCGAGCGCCAAGGCCTGACGCGAAATCCCGGATTTATGAGCCTGTCACTTTGGGCGGGAGGTTGACCGCGGCATCCTATTTCGTACAATTCGGGATGGGTAATACTGCACAAGATGCAGGAAAGACTGCCGTCATTGCCCTGGGGGGAAACGCGCTCATGCGAAAAGATGTAAAGTTCGCATCGTTCGCCCAGCAGCGTAGTGTTGTCGAGAAAAGCGCCCGTCAGATAGCCCGTCTTATCGATGAAGGCTGGCGTGTGGCAATAACCCACGGCAACGGTCCCCAGGTAGGCAATCTGCTCCTCATCTCCCACATGGCCCACGAGCGAAACCGTGAGATACCCGAGATTCCTCTGGATGCGGCTAACGCAAATACCCAGGGTTCCTTGGGGTACCTAATCGCCCAGGCCGTCAGGAACGCCTCCACGGATAACGGTGAGTACCGTGAGATAGCCGCAATCGTTACCCAGGTGGTAGTTGACCGGAATGATCCCGCGTTCTACAACCCAACTAAGTTCGTAGGGCCCGCATACGGAATAGAGGAGGCCAACGAGTTATCTATCAGACTGGGCTGGAAGATGAAGGAAGACAGGGGCCGGGGATGGCGCAGGGTGGTTGCATCACCTGACCCCCTTGACATCGTCGAAATTACGACTATACATAAACTAATGAAGCAAGGGGTATCTGTAGTAACGGTTGGAGGCGGAGGCATACCCGTAGTAAGGGAAGGTGCGTATCTTAAAGGGGTTTCCTCAGTGATAGACAAAGACAGGGCTTCTGCGCTTCTGGCTACGAATCTCGGTGTCAGGCTCCTGGCGATGATAACCCAGGTGGAAAACGTCTATCTCGATTTCGGAAAACCTGCGCAAAGGCCCGTAGAAACTATGAATATAGGGGATGCAAAAACTTATCTGGATTCAGGCCAGTTCCCCCAGGGCAGTATGGGTCCTAAGATAGAGTCTGCGGTGAACTTCCTTGAAAAAGGCGGAAAGGAAGTCCTGATAACCAACCCTGTTAATATCACTGAAGGTTTCTGCGGCCTTAAGGGTACGAGGATAGTACCGTGAATTGTTTGGTTATGATCGGATTATTAGGCAAGCTGCTCATACCCATGGATTTGAACCAGACCAATCACCTGAAGGCTTACGGAGTAGCCT
>WJJO01000326.1 GCA_014729665.1 Caldifarciminota bacterium | reverse complement strand
GGATTAATGCGATCCATCGAATATACCTCATCTCTCTCCTCACTTTATCTTGTAGCCTACGCCAAAGGTTACGACAGCTGGTACACGCCAGTAATCGGGATGCAGCCAGGTCGTGTAGGTGTTGACTCCCGCAAAAACGTTAACTCTCCACACGTGGATGCAAGCAAATAGTTCCGTCGGGAAAGGGTAATAAATCCGACCCCCTAGTGTCAGGTATTCTGGATTACCAAAACCTAAGGCAAAGGTTGGAAGAAGATATAATTGACTGTAGCCGTAACAACCTTCAAACCGTAGGGCAGGTGTTATCTGACCAAGATCTTCTATTACAATCGGCAAAGCTAACTGCGATCCCAGTGCTACATCAAGGAGAAAATTATCCTCAACAGGAACAGGTTCAGCTTCGTAACGTTTACCATTAAAACCCCAGCCAATTCCTGTCCTTGCACTACCCTGAATATATTTACCAAAACCGTAACGTAGTTCAATATCACCCCTTAATCCAATGTAGTAGGGAGCTCCTCCTTCGGAGTAACTACCAGTTGGACCCTCACCAAACATATACGTACCACCCGCTAGACCTGCATCTACATGCAATCCCTCCTCTATCCTCGCCGTGCCGTAAAAGGGTGAAACGCAGCCTGTCACACATGCAACCGTAATAACTAAAATGACATACCTTAAATACTTCATCTTATCCTCCTTACTTTATCTTGTAGCCTACGCCCAGGGTAGCGACGGGCCAGAATTCTTCTGTAGGAATCGATTTCAAGGGATTAATTCCTGCAAATAACGATAAGTCAGGAATAGGACGGACTATAAAAAAACAGTCAAAGCCGGAATAGATACCTGATAAGTGAAGATTTCCCCGAAGACCGAGTGTCAGCCATTCTCTGTTACCTAATCCAAGCAACATTGCGGCTGAAAGCCCTTGACTCACAGAACCCTCGATCCTTAACCCAGGCGTAACGGTTTTACTGTCAAGTGCGGTCTGAATATTAACCGCTACATCGGGATAGTATTCCCAAGGATTGACTTGTTCTTCGTCAGAACTCAAAACCAACCGTCCACTCTGCCCATAACCAAGTCCTAATCTGGTTCCAATCTGAAGTTTCGGATTGAATCCGTAATTTAATGCATCGTTCCCCAATACCGCCATAGAAGGCTCATTGTATTCGACAGGTGCCCCGATGTAAGTCATTGCGGAGACTCCGGCTTCAGCGTGAAATCCCTCCTGGATCCTCGCCGTGCCGTAAAAAGGCGACACACAACCCAATCCAGTACCGACTGAAATGAATGCCATAAATAACTTAAGGACTTCTCTCATACTTCCTCCTTACTTTTCTTCATTATAAGTGTAAGCTTGTATATCGGACTGTCAAGGGGTAAATATTCTATGCGTCGTCTTGACAATTTGCAAACATTGCATAATCTTACCAGATGGCCAGGGGAATCTGCAACCTGCCCGGAATCAAATATCAAAGGCGTCGACTTTTGATGAGTACGATTGATAAAATCCTGATCCCAGACCAGGAGGAAGTATAAAAAAAGAAGTCACGGTTTCTGCACTGCCGAAAAAAGACTGGACGCGTCTGTCAGCCCATGACGTAGCCGCAGAACTCGGCACCCACTTGAAGAACGGCCTTAGTATGCAGGAGGCCGAAAAACGTCTGAAGACCGAAGGCCCGAACGTATGGGCGAAGGATAAACGGACCAATCCTGTGCTCATGTTCCTTTCACAGTTCATCGACCCGATTGTATTGATATTACTGGCGGCACTGGTCGTTGCAGGCGTTATCCTGGGCGAGTGGATAGACGCGGCCGCAATAGGCGTAATACTTCTTTTGAACGCCGTACTTGGATTCGTTCAGGAATACAGGGCCGAGAAGGCGATGGCCGCGTTAAAGAAACTGACCGCACCTTTATGCCGTGTGAAACGAAACGGAAAGATACAAGAAATTAATACGGAGGATTTGGTTCCCGGTGACCTTGTCCTGATAGGTGCCGGGGATAAGGTGCCTGCAGACGGTCGCTTGGTGGACGCGAAGCATATCCTGATCGATGAATCCAGTCTTACGGGAGAATCGGTATCGGTGCAAAAACAAACCGGGGTACTCGAAAAAGGTACCCGTCTTGTTGGAGAAAAGCACAACATGGCTTTCCTTGGCACCAACGTGGTCAAAGGCAGGGGTGCTTTTATAGTGACAGAAACCGGCAAACAAACCGAATTGGGCAAGGTAGCAGAATCCCTTTCAGAGAAGCGGGAAAAAACACCACTTCAAAAGGACTTAGGGAAACTCGGAACAAGGATATTAATAATTGTTCTGGTGACCTGTGTGGTTGTGTTCCTGGTCGAGTTGTTCAAGCTGGGTGCGCAGGCCGAACCCGGGGCATGGATAGAACCCCTGCTGGTGGCGATAGCCCTAGCCGTGGCGGCTATTCCCGAAGGTCTGCCCGCGGCGGTAACCATCACCCTCGCTCTTGGTATACGCAAGATGGCTGCAAAGAAAGCCATAATCAGACGCATGCACGCGGTGGAGACGCTGGGATCGACCTCCTTTATATGTACCGATAAGACTGGTACCTTGACAGAAAACCAGATGAAGGTTGAGAAGTTAATCCCCGTGAAGCAGGGAGAAGAAGACCTGATAGAGGTGATGCTCTTATGCAACGACACTCAAAGATCGGGTGAGAATCTTTTAGGAGATCCCACAGAAACAGCTCTCGTGCGATACGCGGAGGAAAAGGGCTACTCGATGGTTGACCTTACAGGCTCACACCCCAGGGTTGACGAGATAGCCTTCGATTCCGACCGCAAGATGATGACCACCCTGCACAAATGGGAGACAGGTTATATTTCGGCAACAAAAGGCGCACCTGAGCAGATAATAATCCGGTCTGCGAACCTTGACTCCAAGAAACGGGATGAATGGCTCGAACGCTGCCTTAAGCTTTCAGCCGACGGTTTCAGGCTTCTGGGATTGGCGCGAAAGAGGGTTACTAAAGACAAAGTTGACCCCTCACTCGAACAGGATTTCGAGTTCCTCGGTCTGGTTGCCGAAAGCGACCCGCCGCGCAAGGAGGTTCCTGCCGCCCTTGCCGAATGCCGTAATGCCGGTATAGAAGTGGCAATGATTACAGGCGACCACATGGCAACCGCCCGCGCGATAGCAAAACGCATCGGGCTTGAGGGTGAAGCACTTTCAGGTGAGGATATTGCAAGCATGTCCGACGAGGAGCTTTACGACAAGGCCAAGCATACCGCGGTGTATGCTAGGGTATCCCCCCTGCAGAAGGTTCGCATCCTCGAAGCCTTGAAGTATCACGCTCACGTTGTGGCAATGACCGGTGACGGTGTGAACGATGCGCCTGCGCTAAAACGGGCGGACATCGGTGTATCGATGGGGATTACCGGAACCGACGTCGCGGTCGAGGCATCCCAGATGGTTCTGACCGATGATAACTTCGCGACAATCGTCAGGGCGGTAAAGGAAGGAAGGCTAATATTCCAGAATATCAAGAAATTCGTACACTCCCTCCTTTCCAGCAATATCTCCGAGGTTTTAACCGTCTTCTCCGCTTCTATTTTCGGTCTTCCCTTCCCTTTATTCCCCATACAGATACTGTGGATGAATCTTATAACAGACGGACTGCCTGCACTTGCCTTAGGTTCGGATAAGCCTTCACAGGATTTAATGCGAGCACCACCTCGTGATCCTAATAAGGGGATAATAAACCAGATAGGCCTTTTAACGCTCATTGCCCAGGGGTTAATATTTACGGTATTTATTATTGGTATCTACGTATCTTCCCTTTATCTCTTCCCGCAGTGGATACAGGGCTGGATACCGGATATTGCGGCCGGAAATTTGCAGTCTTATACGGTAAACCTGGCCAGAACCGTGGCATTCTCAACACTGATTCTGAGCCAGCTGCTTCATGCCTTCAACTTCAGGGTAGCACAAAACTTCTTCTTCTCTAAGGAACTCATCCGTAACATGTTTCTCAACGGTGCATTTCTCATATCCGTAGGCCTTCAAGCCGCAGTGATTTACATCGGTCCGCTTTCGGCCATCTTCAAGACCGTTCCCCTCAACGGTTTGCATCTGGCGGCCGTTGCGGCTGCAGCCTTTATTCCGGTTTTAATAGTCAATCTTCTGCGTCGTCATTTAATACTTAAATGAGGCAAGATGCCCTTGAAAAGGATCTTACAATCCTCCGCAAGGTTACGGAAAACTACGAAGGACCCATAGTAGAACGCCAGCACCGCAGGCGCAGTCCGTTCAGAACACTCGTTTCGGTGCTTCTCTCAGCCCGAACAAAAGACGAGGTAACAGGCCCTGCAACCGACAGGCTGTTTAAGGCTGCCCGGACACCACAGGAGATGGCGGGATTGAGCCAAAAACGCATCGAGGAGTTGATATACCCTGTTGGTTTCTACAAGACAAAGGCCAAACATATCAAGCAGACCTCACGGATACTGGTTCAAGATTTCTGCGGCAAGGTTCCCGAAACCACAGATGAGCTACTGAGCCTTCCCGGCATCGGTCTCAAGTCGGCCAACCTGATGCTAGGGGTGGTGTTCGGGAAACCGGCGATATGCGTGGACACCCACGTGCACCGGATAACCAACCGCTGGGGATACGTGAAAACGAAAACCCCTGCCCAGACCGAGCAGGCCTTACGCGTAAAGCTGCCGCGTAAGTACTGGGTAGAGATCAATCGATTGTTGGTTATTTACGGTCAGAATGTGTGTACGCCGATTTCACCATATTGTTCTGAATGCAAGATAAAGCGTTTCTGCAATAAAACAGGTGTAACCAGATCTCGTTGACGAGTATAGTCTCCGCTTTACGACTAAAAATACTTAAAAAGGCCAATAAGTCGCTACTAACGATCTGCTGTGTAAAACGGAAGGGTGGATAAACTCAGACAGTTATCAAGCGCTTACCCTAACCCTCACAAGGAGACTTTCGAATAAGTCCAACAAACCACAGATTGAACAGATTCCCTTTGGGATAGGTTTTGTCAAGCTCTTTATTTGCGCGACTTACTCCTCTGTTCTTTTTTTCGCTCTTTGTCTGAACCTCTGTGGTTACTTTCAACCTCCAAGGGGTTGACAAGCGGTCGATTCCGCCTATTCTATATCTGTAAAGGTAAGTGCCGGGAACGGCCAAGGAGGAAATATATGAAGAGAAGCAATATAGTTTTAGGAGTAACAGCGTTACTGGCGACAGCCATTCCTGCGTTCGCCTTGTCGGGCAAGGTGTGGTCCGAGGTAGAGGGCAACACCGGTATAGTTCATCACGACGACGTCTATTTCAACTGCTGTGCTGATATGGCCTTCGAGATTGTCCAGGAAGGCAAGGTTATCGACATCTACGAAAGGGATTTAGGAACCCATCCCTGCTACTGCATGTGTTACTACGACTTCATCCACAAAATAGACGGGCTTGCCCCGGGCACCTATACTGCGAACGTATGGGAAGCCTCATACGACGAAGAGTTCAAGTTCGCAGGGACTACTACGTTTACTATAAAGGTACAGACAGGTTCGTTTTCGACCACTACCCTGATGAGCGAGTGTCACAATTCCGAAGGTGTAGAGGAACCCAGGGCTCCGGACGAAGGTTTGACCCTTGAAAGCCTTTCTGCCCCGAGTGAAACCTATGCACGCATCAGCTACCATCTGCCGCACGATGCCGAAACTGTATTAGAGATATTTGACGCCGCCGGCAACCGTGTGAGAATCCTTGACTTAGGCGACCAGGCCGCAGGCGAACACCTGGTTGTATGGGATACCCGGAACCAGGCGGGTCAGCAGGTATCCCGCGGCATATACTTCGTCAGGCTCCAGGCGGACAGTGACATCCGAACGCTTTCCCTGGTGGTTCTGAGGTAAAAAACTTGATCCGCTCAGGACGAACATCACGACACAGGGTAAATATACCGAGTTAATTAAGTTATCTTATCCTGAACCGCCATTATACTTTTGTACAACAGATTGACTCGACCCTCAATCGATGCATCCCCCTAAGTTAAATAACTACTGAACTTCCACTCGAGACCCGCCTGGCACGTTATTTGCTTGTACAATTACTGTAAACTACTAGATATGCGTAAAGGAGGACAGTATGGGAAAGTTACAATCTTTTAAGGAAAAGTGTAATGTATTATAGGTATACTTGAAAGAATTATTTGAACTTGACATCACCTGAATATACATTAGTCTGAATAAAAAGAAGGTTAGCTCAATGGGAGAGAGAATGAAAACTTATCTTGTCACCGGAGGAGCGGGCTTTATAGGCAGCCTCTTATGCAGAAGTCTTGCGGGTAAAGGGAATAAAGTCATCTGCATGGACAGCCTCGTAACAGGCCAAAAGAACAATGTCTCCGATCTTGAGGGCAACCCACGGTTCACATTCGTCGAGGAAGACGTAAGGAAGGTAGATCTGGGGAACTTCAAAGTAGACGGCGTATACCATCTCGCGGCAATATGCGGTGTGCCGCGCGTCGAGCAGAAGCCGCTTAAGATAATACTCAACATCCTCGAAGGAACACAAAGGGTCCTTGCATGGGCTGCTGAGAAAAAGATTCGTGTACTGTTCGTTTCCTCATCGGAGATTTACGGAAATCCACAGGTTCATCCACAGCCCGAAAGGTACTGGGGTTATACGAATCCTTTAGGGCCCCGCTCCCCGTACGTTGAGGCCAAGCGTGCAGGCGAGGCCTTATGCCGGGCTTACAGGATCGAGAAAGGGCTCGAAATTAGTATTGCAAGGTTATTCAACGTATACGGTCCCGGCTTCAGGAAAGACGACCCAAGGGTAATACCGAGGTTCATACAGGCCGCCCTTGCCGACGAACCGCTGAACCTTTACGGAACGGGCGAGGCAACCCGCAGTTTCTGTTATGTGGATGATATCGTTGAGGGATTGGTCTCTCTCATGGACTCGGGGGCATCGGACCCTGTAAATCTGGGATATCCTGAAGAAACCGAGATACGAGAGTTAGCAAAGGTAATCCTGAGGATTACTGACAGTCAAAGCGAGATAAACTTTTTACCGGCTATCTGCGAAGACCCCCTGCGTAGACTGCCCGACATCTCAAGGGCAAAGGGACTTCTCAAATGGGAACCGAATACTACCCTGGAGGATGGCTTAAGAAAAACTTTCGAGTGGATAGAAGAATTCATATCTCAAGGATCACTGAGTACAGATGAAAGCAAGTCTTAATTAACCAAATCGACGGCTGTCTACTTTTTCCGCCGGGGCGGTTCCCAGTAAATAATCCTTTTCCCGAAAATGAACTGGATTATCCCCCACATTAGTCCTATTTGAGATAGGAAGAAAAAACCCAAGGTGGAAAGCAACTTAGGGGGAGATATCAAACAAACCATCAAGCCGGTTACGGATAGCCCTATTC
>WJJO01000325.1 GCA_014729665.1 Caldifarciminota bacterium | reverse complement strand
TTCTTGCCCAATAGGGCTTCATATGCCATGACGCCCATGGAGTAAAGATCGGATTGCGGGCCTATGTTTTCACCCATAAAGAGTTCTGGCGCCGCATAATCGAGGGTTCCTGCCGGATTCCTTTCATGCTCGAGCAGATAGTCTTCTGCGAAACCGAAATCGAGAAGTACGGGTTTGCCCCCGGGACGGACCAGAAGATTTGCCGGTTTCACGTCGGAATGGACCATCCCCTGATGATGTACGGTAGATAATATGGCGATCGTTTTCACCAGAACCTCAAGGAAAACTGGAACAAAGCTGTCTTTACTCCTGAATTGTCCGATATAAGCATTGAAAGGCTTACCGTTGACCCTTTCCATGGTGAAGTAAGGCAGGTTTTCGAGATAGCCGAAATCATAAACCCTGACGATCCCGGGATGATCAAAACGCTTGAGGATTACGTATTCCCTTTCCAATCGGTGTGCCGGGTCCGGCGAGGTTGCAAGCTTTATCACCATCAACTTCCCGGTTCCGCTGTCCTTAACCTCCAACACGGCTGTTCCCGCCCCGCTTCCTAGCTCCCTGATTGGAGTAAATCCCTCAGGAAGCGCCACTTGTGATTGCACCTGCTTCATGAGTGTAATAAAAATGTTACACTTTTTTCCACTGAAGTCAACCCTCACCCATACCGTAATAAAAGATAACTCCGATTGCACTTTTTTGTAATTTGTTGGGTTCTCCTCGATTGACGCCCCGGCAAATCGTTGATATTAAAAGGGTTGATTCTTATACTTCTGGCACGAAAATTGCTTATAAATCTGTTAAATCAAGCGCAAAGGAGGAGGTCATGGAACCTTTAGAGTACCTTTGTTTTCAGAGGATGGTTAAGGAAGCTCTAATCCCTACTGGGGGGATGGGTATATTTACTAACTAAAACTAAACAAGGGAGGATAGTATGAAACCCTTAGCGGTCATAATAGTGGTGCTGGCCGTTACATCGGGTCTTGCCCAGACCCACGATCTTGCTGCAACCGAGATTATCTCACCTTCCGGGGAATGGCTTCGGGACAGTGTGGAGGTGATACCACAAGTCCGGATAGTCAACCTAGGAACCGAACACGAGACCTTTGTGCCTGTCGAGTTATACGCGGTTGACTGTAATGAGAACATGGATACGGTCTATGCAGAATCTGTGATAGTTCACTACATCGGTCCTGCCGGTTCTTTAGCAGATACGGTAGATGTTGAGTTTCCGGCCTGGTGGCCCGAGGGTATCTGTATAGACTGGCAGGAACAAGAGGGTTATGCCCTTCCAGACCAAGATGAGAAGGCCAACAAGGCCCTTATAGGCAGGCATTATAAGTTTGTAGGCCTGTGCCGTTTGCCCGACGATGAAGACCTCCAGCCCGACAACGATACCTGCCGTATGTGGACAAAATGCCTTCTTCCCCACGATGTTGGTGCAGTTGATTTGGAAAACGAGGAAGGCCACGAATGGAGCGGTTACTATCCTACAGGCACCGAGTTTACATGTATCGCCACCGTCGAAAACATCGGCTATAACGAGGAGAATGACGTGGTCGCAGACCTGGAGATCTACGACGTGAACGCGGAACCCGAATCTCTGGTATGGCATAATGCCCAGGGCATAGAAACCCTCGATTGGCGCGGCAACGATTCTGATAACCCCTACTGGGTCGAGGTTAGATTTCCCAGCTGGACAACCCCGAGTGAGGATTGGTTCAGGATTACCTGCCGAACTGAGATGCAGACGGACGATTGCCCGGTTAACGATGTTGTAGGAAACTGGTTTGGTATAGATGAAGATATCGATAGGGTCAAAGTCCATTCGCTCAAGATTGAGCCAGATGTTAACGCAGGCACATTCATGATAAGCTTCAGCCTGCCCGATCAGGGTAAGGTTAAGGTTGGGGTATTCGACGTCAACGGCTGCAAGGTAACTACCCTTGCAGAACGATGCTTCGAGCCGGGTATCTACTTCCGCTCCTGGTCAGGCACGGATGACACCGGCCGTAAGGTGGCCGCAGGCATCTACCTGGTTCGTATGGAGGCGGAGGGATTTGAAGAGGTAAGAAAGGTGGTAGTTATAGAGTAGACTTCCGGCGTTCAGACGGTTTTATATCCTTATAGACTGCACCTATCGACGCCCAGCGGGCGATTACGGTCAGGAACATGAACATGTAAGAGATAACACCTTTATAGTACATCCAATCGAGCCAGTTGAAGGCATCTAACCCCTTAAAGGTGTCCGCCCTTGCGAGTCTTCCAACCAGATAAATCACTCCTTCCCATGCGAAGAGTATAGGAAGTGCGGCAATGCATTGAATAAAGAAGATTTGCAGTACGTTTCGTCTGGTTCGTATTATACTAATTCGTGCAGATTCCATGATGCCCTTTTCCTTGATGACCAGTGCGAAGGGGGCATAAATAAGGGGGATGCTAATGAAGAAGAATATATACGGAAGCAATGCCTCGATGTAGAAGAATAGACGGATGCTTTTAAATACGGTGGGTGTGATTCTAAACAACCATTCTGCCAGGGCTATTACCAGTCCACAGAAAACAACTCGACCGAAAACCCTCCAGGATATCTTGAAATATTTTGCAAATGCTGCACGCTTGTTTCCGGTTGCAAGATCGTGCAGGAATTTAACCATAGCCGCAGAAAACCAGACCGTTACCACGATTACTATCCCACGCAACAGGCATTGTTTTAGGGCAAACGTAAGGGCATTGCCCGTCCAAAACATACCCTGAAAGAGAAAGATGCCGGCAGTGCCCATTGCATCTAAGGGATAATTAGTTATCCATTTGAGTGCTATCGGCGGTGCAGCCAGGACGACGAAGACCCACAACTCATCCTTGAGGATTCTCCAGGTTCGCTTGATGGTATCGGCAACCTTAACCCTGCTTATGGAAACAGAAGGCCTTACCTCTTCGGGTATCTCTGAGGTTAATTTTAAGGCTTCTGCCTTGATGACAGCTTCCGGGTCTTCCTTGTCGACCCAGGCGCGGCGGTTCCTGTAGACTGCGGCCCATCCGGAAATGGCAGAGGAGGTTATGAGGATCAGGTTCAGGAAAACAAGGGGCAGTAGTATCGTAAGGGGCAAGGTAGGGG
>WJJO01000324.1 GCA_014729665.1 Caldifarciminota bacterium | reverse complement strand
GGACTACGAACTTCAGATAAACGAGCTCTGCCAGGAGGTCGAGGACGCCACCGCCGCCGAGATGGCGGTATTGACTATCGAGTCCTTCGAGGACGAGAGCCCGTGGTGGTACGCTACCCAGATAGGCGAGTTATGGGGTGTGGGTGACGAAGCGGAGGATAACGGCCTGGTTTTTGTCGCGGCAATATCAGACAGGAAGTATCATACCGCTACGGGTTACGGCATGGAGGCCATACTGCCCGATTCAAGGCTGGGTGCAATACAGCGCAGCGTGCTTGTTCCTCACTTCAAGAGGGAAGCCTACGGCGAAGGTATCTTTAAGACACTGCAGATGTATGCGGTGGAGATAGAAAAAATCTACGAACTCGAGTTTGAAGGCACCGAGGGCGCTCCGAAGGCCGCTGTAGGCTGGCGCAGGTTCTGGCAAGGCCTCAAGGAGTGGTTCTGTCCGGGGCTCATAGGGTTGGTCTTCATATTCATGTTGATCCTTGCAATCTTCGGTAAGGGAAGTTCATCGGGGTCGAGTTCTTCACGCTCATCCAGTTTCTGGTCATCCTCATCCAGCAGCAGTTCATCGAGTTCATCATCTTCGAGTTTTAACTCCGGCGGCTTCGGCGGCGGCTCTTTCGGAGGAGGTGGAGCAGGCGGGGGCTGGTAGGTATCTTATGACAAGGGTTGGCATAATTTTGTTATTTATGTATAATCTCTAAAAACCAAAGAGGAGATAATTATGGCACCAGTTAATCCGGAAGTGCAGGAACCCGTTTCAGGGCCGATGACTTCGGGAAAGAGGAAGGGTTGTACACGCACCGCAGTGACGATTGGAATAATAGTCGTAATCGGCGTACTGCTGCTTTCGTTCGGCGGTTGTATAGTCAAGCGCTATAATACCATGGTCGACATGCGCGAGGAGGTCGGGCGCAAGTGGGGCGATGTTGAGTCTGTCCTTCAGAGAAGGGGCGATCTAATAGGCAACCTGGTAGCAACCGTTAAGCGCTACGCCGAACACGAGGAAGAGGTTTTCATCGAGGTGGCAAAGGCGCGTGCAAGCCTTAACAACGCAACCAGTCCCGAAGAGTTTTCCAAGGCGTCAGGTGAGTTGTCGAATGCCTTGAGCAGGTTGATGGTTGTAGTGGAGGCCTATCCCGAGATAAAGGCCAACGAGAATTTCCTGAAACTTCAGGACCAGTTGGAGGGCACCGAAAACCGTATAAACCGTGAACGAATGCTTTACAATGAAGTTGTAAAAGGATACAATACCTTTATAAAACAGTTCCCGCAGAACATTATTGCGAACTGGTTCAACTTCGATCCTGCCGAATTCTTCGAAGCTGAGGAAGAAGCAAGGGAAGCGCCTGATGTCGAGGAGATGTTCGACCGTTAACATCCCCTCATTAAAAAAATCAAGCCCCCCGTTTTTGACAGCGGGGGGCTTAACCGTTGTTCGCGACTCTCCTTAGATGCGGAGGTATGACGTCTCACATCGCGTCCCTTGGAGTGTCACTTTTGACTGTCTATATAACTATAGTACTTATTTAACCTCCGTCAAGTAATCTCCGCCTTCGGCGGAGATTTTAGAAGTTCCCTTTGGGAACTTCATAATCTGAGTACTTATCCCTCGATCCTTAGGGATTTAAGTAAGTGTTTTTTACCTCCGGTTCGCAAGCGTGACTCTAACTAGCGGTAAGCTTAGTCTTAATTGTGGAAAAAGGAGCATTTAATCAATCACTTCTTGACCTCGTAGTCGATGAATGCAGTATCTCCCGGCTCATCTACCGTGATATCGGCCCATTTGCCGCGGTAGAATAACTGTACCCTTATCTCGGAATCGGTGGTATCGGCCTTGAAAAAAGCGGCCCTTATACGGTCTGAGGCGGTGTTGACTTTGACCTTGTATGATGCCGCGGTAACACCGTCTACGTGTGTAGTATCGGTTACCTCGCTCGAGTAGTACCCTTTAAACTTCACAGGATCATTACCCTCGCTGGTTATCTTTATCCCGGCCTCCGGCGGAAGTATACATGCCGATGCGAGGAGTAATCCTGTACATTCGAGAAGGATCCTTGCGAGTTTGTTCATCAAGCCTCCTGTATTTGCATTACTTGTTAGAAAGACGGAAGAGTACTACTTGAGGTTGCAGGTTGGGTACATCGCAACCTTTGTGCTCTCTTCGAATTCCGTGTTTTCACGATCGAATGCCGAAACCAAATGATTAGTCAGTTTTAAGTATAATAGACTTGCTTGACAAATAACTATACCCAAGTAAAGTAAATTATGGCTATAGAGAGATTAGAGTTAACTAACTTCACTGCTTTTGACTATCTTAATATTGAATTCTCTCCAGGCATAAATATATTTATTGGCAAAAATGGAACAGGGAAAACCATGCTTCTCAAGCTTTTGTACTCTGTATTATATTCTGAGGGTCAAGTTATCGGCGGCCAGGGTCCTCTTTTTGAGACAATACTTCCTAAAAAGGAAGGAAGTTTGGAAACTAAGCTTATCGGTGTTTTCCTTCCACACCAAGGAAGATTAGGCAGGTTAGTAAAAAGAAGTAAAGTGAGTTCAACAGCAGAAATTAGAATTTATAGCAATGGGAAACCTCTAACATTCACTTTCTCGAATCATAGCTTATCCGATGCTAAAGTTCAACGTCGGAGAAAATGGACAAAACAGGACCTTGGAACACCCGTATACATACCCGTTAAGGAAATGCTTGCCCATGGACCCGGATTGCGTTCTCTCTATAAAAGCAGGCTAATACATTTTCCTGAAATATATATAGATATCCTCGATTTGGCTTACCTTCCTTCATTGCGGGGACGAATAGATGCTTCCAGGGAAAAACTCCTGGGATTGATACGTAGAACAATCAGTGGCAAAGTAGAAAGAGAGGATGAGTTCTTTTTTCTCAGGATGCAAAGAGGTAAGATTGAATTCCCTTTAGTTGCTGAAGGTATGCGTAAATTAGCCCTAATCTGGCTTCTTATACAAAATGGCACATTACTTGAAGGTTCAACTCTGTTCTGGGATGAGCCTGAAGCAAATCTGAACCCGGAACTTATGAGAACTGTCATAGACATTCTTCTTGAACTCCAAAGGAATGGGATTCAGATATTCCTTGCGTCACACAGCTATGTTGTTCTTAAGCTATTCGATCTTCTGAAAAAAGAATCGGATTCCATTGCCTTTCATTCGTTATTTTCTAAACGCAAAGGGCATATTGCCTGCAACTCTACTAAAGACTATTTGAGAATAGACCCCAATGCAATCTCAGATACGTATGCAAATCTCTATGATGAAGACATAGAAAGAGCGCTGAAACGCAGCAAGTAATAAGAAACTATGATTCTTTCAGAAGGGAATATCCAATTTGAATTTCCACGAGGTAGCTATAAGCTTGATAATCTTAGCAATCCACCACAAGGTATGATGCTTGTTGATTTCGTTGTTGAAGAAACCGAAAGAACTTTACTTATTGAAGTGAAAGACTTAGGTAAACTTAGATCTAATATCATCTCTAATAATCTTGTACCAAAGTGTAGAGACAGTTATTGTTATCTACACCTCATGCGAGAAGATCGCAAGAAGTTCCTGTATGTGGTACTTATACTTTACAAACCCGAATCACCTTTGCTAATGAATTTTGCAGATCGTCTGAGGAGTCGATTAAGAAAAGAAACAGATAAACCATGGAAAAGGGAATACGTGTCAGACTGTGTAGCCCTGACTTCTATTGAAAAGTGGAATACTTACTTCCCTGAGTATCAAGCTACCGCAATCACTTAGTATATCTCAAAAGAATCTCAATAGGGGGCACCGTTCCTGCACGGATCTATAACAACCGCGTATTAATAAAACCCACAGCCCCCTTGAGGGGGCTGCAGGTCATGGGAGGACCAGTAACACAAGCTCTCGACCCCGACCACACAAGCAAATCCCTTTACTATACTACGAGTAAAGTCCCTTACAGCCTTTACTCGTACGACCGTTACTCGTACCGAATGGCCTGGATTGGGTTAAGCTTGGCCGCCTTCTGTGCCGGGTATATCCCGAAGAATATCCCTACCGCTGCAGAGAATCCGAAGCCGAGAACAACGGTCCACCACGGCGATGCCGCATCCAGGAACGGTACTAAGGCCGATACAAGCCTGGCAATACCCAGGCCTATCAAAATCCCGACTAATCCCCCCAGCATTGCAAGTAAAACCGATTCCAGAAGAAACTGAAGCAGGATATCGTGATCGCGCGCGCCTACGGCCTTGCGGATGCCTATCTCGCGGGTACGCTCCGCGACGGAGACGAGCATTATGTTCATTATCCCTATACCGCCCACGATAAGCGATATGGCGGCAATACCTATCATAACTATCCAAAGGGTGGAGGTAATCCCCTGAAGGGCCGACATAATCATCTGCTGGGTGTTGAGACCGAAATCGTTATCCTCATCGTATCGCAGACCCCTGCGAATACGAAGGAGTTCCTCCACATCGCCCATCGCATCCTCAAGGGGTACTCCTCGCTTGGGCAGCGCTTCGATGGTTAGTCCTCCCCATATAGACCTCCAGCCGCGCGGCATGCGGTTGTACTTAAGGTAGGTGGATACCGGTATTATGACAACGTTGTCCTGGGGATTGCCGAACATAGTCCCCTTCTCCTCGAGTACGCCTATGACCGTGTAGCGGTGATTCTCGACATCTATGGTCTTGTCGATGGGGTTCTCCGCTCCGAACAGGTTATCGGCCACGTAGGCGCCAAGGACGCAGACCATTCTACGGTGAAGCCTGTCTTCTCGCGAAATGAATCGTCCTTCCTCCACTACCCAGTTGCTGGTCAGGTCTCCGCCTTCCGCCGTACCCTTGAGTCTGCAGTTCTGGGCAGTGTTCCCGAGGCGCTTGAGGTTGCCCACACCCTTGTCGATCGTGGGTACCGCGACCTCGATAGTAGGAAGCAAGGCTAAAGCCTCTGCGTCTTTTATAGAGAAGTTGGGCCGCTTGCGAAGCTCTTCGAAGTCAAGCTGCTGGCGATTGCCAGGGGTGGAAATCATCCACTCGACCTTCTGGATGAATATCGTCTGGGAACCGAGCATCGAAAACTCGGTCTTTATCTTCCTGTTTAAACCTTCGAGAAGCGAGAGGATGGCGATTACCGTCATAACACCGATGATTATCCCCAAGGTTGTCAAAAACGAACGGCTCTTGTTGTAGCGCAGTGATACGGCGGCCAGTTTCAGCTGGGCAAAAAAGTTCATACTATCCTCCCGTCCAGGAGATGAACCGTCCTTTTAGCATGCCTGGCAACGGTTTCATCGTGCGTAACCACTATCACGGTTCTTCCCTGACTGTTGAGTTCGTCAAGGATGGACATTATCTCCTCTTCGGTCGTCGTATCCAGGTTGCCCGTAGGTTCGTCTGCAAGAAGGATGGCCGGGTCGTTGGCTAATGCCCTTGCGATAGCCACCCGCTGCGACTCGCCCCCGGAGAGCTCGTTTGGTCTGTGGTGACCGCGGTCTGCCAGTCCCACTTTGGAAAGCATCTCCTCAACCACCCCTTCGCGCTCTGAAGCCGGCCTTGATGAGTAGAGAAGTGGAAGTTCCACGTTCTGGGCTGCTGTCAGACGAGGTAGCAGGTTAAACTGCTGGAATACGAACCCGACCGAGGAACAGCGCACCTTGGCAAGCGCATCGGGTTCCATTGCCGATACGTCGTATCCTGCCAGGACGTAGCTTCCGGAGGTCGGATTATCCAGGCATCCCAGGATGTGCATGAGGGTGGATTTGCCCGAACCCGAGGAACCCATTATTGCCACGTATTCCCCCTCATCAACCGTAAGGTCGATATCGGTAAGGGCTTCGACGACAACGTGCCCTGAGTCGTAGACCTTGGAGACCTTCTCGAGCCTTATCAAGTCCCTCTGCGCTCTACCTTGACTTCTACCTTGGGTTTGGGACCTTTTCTTCTTTTGTCTTGCCATTCTAATTCACTTTCCTGTGTTTTGACTTCTGCACCTTCTTCGAGTGTCCTGAGAATCTTGTATGGGCCGATAATAACCGTCTGGCTGTCCTCGATACCGCCGATTATCTCTATAGAGCGTCCGTCGTCTATGCCGGTCTGAACCACAGCGAGTTTCGCTGTCCCGTCTTCGACCAGGAAAACCGTCTCCTTCAGCTCACCCTCTACTTCCTTCCGGCCTATAGCCTGAAGCGGGCATACGATGACGCTGTCCCTTCGCGCGGTCACGATGTCGGCCGAAACCGACATGCCCGGACGCTGGGCAGGGTCGACGTCGGTAAGATCGAGTATGACCTCGAAGTCGGTAACACCCTCAGCGGTCGAAGAAAGATTGGAGGTATTGGGGGTGTAGCTTATGTTGGAAACCACGGCTGCAAATGTCGTATCGGGCATTGCGTCAAGTATAACCTTGGCCCTCTGACCTGTGTCCAGATCGACAACATCGGATTCGTCTACGTCTATCCTGGCCTGCATCGCGGAAAGATCGGCAACGGTCATGATAACGGTGCCGGGATTATTCATCGTACCCATCATTACCGTTTCCCCTTCCTCGATATTCAGAGCAACTATCCTTCCGGATATCGGTGCGTATATCCTGGTCTTATCCAGATTATCCTGGCTTTGTGCAAGCTGGGCCTTTGCCACCTCGTATACGGTTGTCAACTTGTCGAACTCGGCCTCGGAAATGAGTTCTTCCGAAAAGAGAACCTTCCCCCTCTCGTAGGCGGAACGGGCCTCGTTGAAGTTGGCCAGATTTAGATTCCTCGTCGACCGGGCGCTCTCATCGTCAAGAAGGCAGAGCATTTGGCCTTTCGTAACGAGATCGCCTTCTGATACGTAAAGCCTTTCGACCCTCGCGACCTTCTCGGCGGATATATCAACCTGGTTGGCTGCGCGTAACTCGCCTGTCCCCGACACGGTGGAAACGATGTTTGAAGGTGTAATCGATATCACCGACACCTCGGGAGCTGGTGTCGGCTTTATTATATTCAACAAGATAAGGAGTACTATCACCGCACCGATTCCAATGCCTATCCATAGACCTATCCTTCGGCGGCGTTTTTTCTTTTTTTCCATCAGTCCTCCAGTGACGTTCCTAGGAAGTAATTCAATTCTGCACGGCTGGTCCAGTAGGCCGCCTTGGCCTCGACCAGTGCACGCTCTGCCTGAACCAGCTCGGTCTCCACCTCCAGCAGGTCAGCAAGTGATGCCGCGCCCAATTCGTAGCTTCTGGAGGTGAGCCGGTAGACCTCTCGTGAAAGTTCAACATTCTTTACGGCAACCTCCCATCCCTTGTAGGATGATTCCTGGGTAGCCAGGAGCGAAGCAAGCTGCTGGCGGAAGGCCAACTCCTGCCTGGCCATGCTGATGCGTGAGTTCTTGCGTTCGAGCCTTGCACGGTTGACAGATAGCGCCTTCCCCTTGAGGTCGGCTAAAGGGATCGATACCGACAGCCCGTATGAGTCGGTTCCTGCATCCCAGTCCGAGGGAAAGACCTCATCCTGGCTCCAGCTCCTCGAAGCGGTTAGATTCAAGGAGGGCAGGATACTTGCCCACGCACCCCAGTAGGCAAGGTCGGTAAGCCTGGCCTGGCGCTTCAATACGTCGTAATCCGGATTCTCACTTATCACGGCTTCTGAGATGATCGTAGTCGAAAGGTTATAGGGTTCTTCTGCATCGGGCAGTTCTGAGGTCCGGAACGGCTCGGTGCTTTCGTATCCCAGCAAATCGCTCAGGATACGCTGGTTCTGTTCGAGCGATGTCCGGGCTGATATGAGTTCCTGTTCGGCTGAAAGCAGGCTGGCCTCGGCCCTCAGCTTCTCCGCATTCGATGCATCCTTCAACTCGTAGCGGCGCTCTGTCAACTTAAGGTTCTCACGTGCCCTTTCGTAGCTTCTTTCCGCGCTTTCGACCAGAGCCTGCGTCCTGGCCAGGCCGTAGTAGGCATTCTCAACATCTAGTATCAGCTTTCCCAAGATCTGTCTCGACTGAGCCTTAGATATCCCTGCCTGCTTGATGCCGTTCAGAAGCCCGAAGATGGTTGTCGCGTTCACTACAGGCTGGGACAGGTCGAGACGCGTTGACCATAATCCGGAACCCAGGTCGGCAAGACTCGAATCCCCGGTAGAGGTCGATGCACTCAATGTCGGGAGGAAACCTCCTATTCCTTCGGTAGCCGACTGAACCCCCAGCGAGGTTTCCACAGAGGCCTCGTCCACTGCAAGGCTTTGTTCCAGGGCGGTCTGGATCGCCTGGTTAAGGGTTACGGGTGTAGTTTCCGCTTGGGCTGGGGCAGCCAAAAGCATCAACAGCAAGCTGATACAGCCTCCTAGGTTAAGTTCTATCCACCTCTTTCAATAATCGTTACCTTATTAAACTCAAAACTTATAAGATTAGACGAATTAATCACCGGAACGTTAATCTGTTTTCTTCCAGCCTTACACGCTCTCAAACTGTTATATGCAAACCGAACATCTTAAAAAATGAATTCAAGTCCATATCCTTTAGACCGCTACCACGCCGGAATCTTGCGGTTAGGGATCCGGATTATCCCCTAACACAATACCCCGACACCGTGATTCGTTATTATCGACAGGTTCACTCCCGGATTCCAGTATGTAATCGACTACTATTCATATTCCCGACCATTAATCCTGCTAAGCCCTTCGGAACGCCTTCCAGGGCATGATTGCCGCCTCCTAAAAAAAGGGTGTGTTCAGGACACATGCTAGAAATCCTCCCACTCGTCGTCTTCCTCCTCCCAGATAAGGTCTACCTCACCACTTCTACCGAAGTTGACCGAAACCTGTGCGTAAGGTCCGTATATCCCGAAACCCTCTACATCGTCCCGGATAAGACCGTCCTGATCGTACCAGTCAGAAACGTAAAGCGGGAACTGGTAACCGCCCTTAAGCTCCACCCCTATAAAGGTTGCGGACGTCATGTGCAGGTTGAAGTTAACGGCAAGGGCCGCACCTGCATTGAATGCACCTGCCGTAACCAGATGATGGTAGGGGACATAAAGGGTGTCTTCGGGCATTTCACCGAAACCGACCGTTCGTTCGTTAAGTTCTATCTCGAAACCCGAACCTCCCAGACTGACCGAGGGACGAATCCAGAGCCAGTTCAACGGTTCGAACTGGAAACCGACCTCGCCGTAACCGAAACCGTAGCCTATTTTCGCCGAAAGGGAATCGGCTTTTTCCCGCATAGCAAAACCTCCACCTCCTCCTCCGAAAACCACCTGACCTACCTGACCGTAGCCGTGGCCGCCAACCATGAGGAAGGGATTGGCAAATTCAATCCGGTCGGTTCCGTCTACCTCCCTTTGATTGACAATAGTTAGCGTGTCGTTTAGTGCCGAAAGTTCCGGCATAACACCTGAAACGCTAATACCGCCCCATCCGCCTATCTTGAAACCGAAAACTATCCCTATTAAAGCTAAACTCACGATAATTACTTTTTTCACGTTTTACCTCCTTGAGTAGGAATAAAGCTTAAGCGTCAAAACGCCCTTGTCAAGCACAAGTACATTCACTTTCTTTTCCAAAACCTTTATTTCTTTTCTCTGCAATAGACGACGGAAGTCTGAGGTGTATTGTTTCAAGAAAAGGCGTTGACCAGTTACACTTTTGTATAACGTTTATTGCACAAAAGGTTAATCGAACCAAGGACATATACGTGCTAAGTCTCTTAAATACGTAACGTTTTTTATTCGAAACAGTCTGGCACGAAAATTGCTTATTTATAGAATAACACGCTAGAGCCACCAAACCTCCTTTGGTTTTGGGATGTTTGACAAAAAAGACGCCTTGTGGGGCCACGCCCGTGGCCCCTTCCTTTTTGTGCTCCTTTTTAGCGTAGCTAAAAAGATCGCAGACGGAGTGTGTGAGGCCGGAAACTGAATTCTACATTTTCATATTCGTTTGCTTTTCACACTACTTTGTAGCTTTGCGGGGACTCCGATTATAGTGCTCCTTTTCTGCTGTTGCAGACGCTTGCGACCCGGAGGGTTAACGCTTGCGAACCGGAGGTTCACGCTTGCGAACCGGAAGCTCAAAGGTCGCAGGGCGGTCCAGGATTATTACTTAAGATGCAGGTCAAGTTTTCTTGTTTGCCCCGGACAGGCAGGAGTGCCTGCCCCACACACCCGAAG
>WJJO01000323.1 GCA_014729665.1 Caldifarciminota bacterium | reverse complement strand
TGCTGGAGGCGAACGAACTCAACGTCGTTATAAACCTGGCAGGATGCGAGCATATTCAAACCAACCTTATACCGGAGCTCATCGAATTCAAGCGAAGGTTCAACGATCGCGCCGGTGATATCAAACTCATTAATGTTTCCGACTATATTAACTCGCTTTTCAGCCTTTACGGCTTCCATCCCTTCGAGATATACTCCTCCAGGCAGGCGGTGATTAAAAGCATCATGAGGATGACTGCCGGAAGATGAAGTCAAAGATATGGAGACGACACGTGAAGCAGGCAAGGAATATGACGGAAACACTTTTCATCGGTCGGTGATGTGCGGTGAAGTTGTGGAATTTCTTGATCCCTCCAAAGGCGGAGTGTACGTTGACGCTACCGCAGGCGGAGGGGGTCATACAAAGGGGCTGCTGGATGCTGGAGCGACGAGAGTAATAGCACTGGACATGGATGGGGAAGCCCTCGCCTATATAGGCCATAACCTGGCGTGTTTTGCCGAGCGGCTTTCCCTCCATTTTAATAATTTCAGAGACCTCGATGAGGTTTTATCCGACCAGGGGGTGAAGGAGGTGGACGGGGCGGTCTTCGACCTGGGTCTTTCCTGGCACCAGGTAAGAAGCCCCGACCGCGGGTTCAGCTACCAGGGCGAAGGCCCTCTGGATATGCGGTTCGATTCGGAGAGCAACGCCCGAACGGCACTCGAGATAATCCGGTCAGAGCCGGCCCCGAAGATAGCCCGGATACTTTCAGAATATGGAGAAGAACGGCGCGCTCATCCGATTGCACGGGAGATAGCCGCAAACCGCAGTAAGATAAAAACCACCGCCGATCTTGCAGAACTTCTCAGAAGGATAGCGGGTCCGAAAGGCTTCCGCAAGACCGCAATGCGGGTGTTTCAGGCGCTGCGCATAGCGGTCAACGACGAACTGGATAATCTTAAGCAGGGTCTGGAAGCGGCGTGTGCGCACCTCAAGCCGAAAGGTCGCCTCGCCGTACTCTCCTACCACTCGCTAGAGGACAGGATAGTCAAGCGTAAGTTTGCGGCAAAGGAAGAATCGGGCTCCTTCTCGAGGGTTACTCGCAAACCTCTGCGAGCTACGGGCGATGAAATCAAAAGGAATCCCGCGGCGCGAAGCGCAAAACTCAGGGTACTGGAGAGGGCATGAAGGTAATGAAGGGTGTACGAAAGATAGTCTGGGTCGTTCTTGCGGTTGCCCTGATGCTTTCTTACGTCTGGATGAGGATGGTTCACAACAAGGTAGCAGAACACGTCGTAGAGTTAAGGCAGGAAACCGAGATACTTGTAGCAAGACTGGAACGCGAGAAGATGGAACTGAACAAGGAGCTTCTGGCAACCAGGCTCGAAGATAAAGCGAAAGCGATGGGGCTTTACTACCCGTGGGAGGATCATGGCTCGGATTAAGTTTGCAACGGGCGTCTTTTCCCTTCTTGCTTTAGGCGTACTCGGATACGCCTTCTATCTGCAGATCATACTGGGACCCAAGTACGCCGAACGTGCCCGATCCCAGCACGAGGAGCATATCGAGTTGTTGGCAAAGCGCGGAAAGATATACGACAGGAACGGTGTCCC
Organism: Caldifarciminota bacterium; assembly: GCA_014729665.1. Classification (GTDB taxonomy): domain Bacteria; phylum Hydrothermota; class Tepidihabitantia; order B3-TA06; family B3-TA06; genus WJJO01. Next base: position 2,824 of record WJJO01000323.1, on the reverse strand, counting down.
TCTCGTGACAGACGAAAAGGCGGCGTCTGTCTACGTTCTGCCCCAGTACGTCGAGGATATACCCAAGGCGGTCGAGATCCTTTCCGCCCACAACCTGGGTACACCGACGAGACTCGAACGTTACCTCAGGACGCGTAAGAAGTTCTTCTGGCTTGCGCGCAAACTCGATTACGCAAAGGCATATAAACTCAAGGAAGACCTCGAGGAGGCCCAGCTTATCAATGCCATTAACATAGAAGAGGAGGCACGACGGTTATACCCCTGGGACGAGATGACCGGCAGTATAGTCGGTTTCGTCGGTTCAGAACACACCGGTCTTGCAGGTATAGAGTTTTCCCTCGACTCTCTCCTTGCCGGCTCCTCGGGCTGGGCAATATATCAGAAGGACGCCCTGGGCAGGGGACATCCTTCGCCTGCGCTTCCGGTCCAGGATGCGGAGAACGGCTGCGACGTTACCTTGAGTATCGATATGGACATTCAGGCAATCGCTTACGAGGAGCTAAAGGCCGCTTGCGAGAAATACCAGGCCAAGAGGGGGTACTGCGTAGTAATGCATCCTCAGACGGGCGAGGTGCTCGCTCTCGTGGATTACCCCGACTTCGCACCGGCTCACTATTCGAGGTACGGTAAGGATACGTGGAAGGTAGGAGCGGTTGCCGACGAGTTCGAGCCGGGTTCGGTATACAAGGCGGTGGTTGCGGCGATGTGTCTCGAGGACAGCCTTGCGGTAAGGGATGAGTGGGTTCCCACCGGCGGAGGCATAGTGGTACAGGGAAGGACGATTTCGGATATTCACGGCCGCGACGGTTACACCTTCGAGAACGTGTTCGTTAAATCCAGCAATATTGGCGCGGCAAAACTTGCCTTGCGCTGCGGTCCTACGAAGTTCTACGAGGTTTCCAAGCTCCTTGGGGTGGGTATTCCCACAGGAATCAGACTGCCGGGAGAGGCCTCGGGTACGATAGATAACCCGTCGAAGATGACCGAACTAAGGCTGACCAACAACGCATTCGGACAGGGACTTTCCATGAGCACACTTCAGCTTGCGGCCATATATTCGTGTTTTGCATCGGGTGGTGTATACAACGCCCCCAGGATAATCCAGCGAATCGACCGCGACGGAAGGGCCGTGTATAAAGGGAAAACCAGAGAACTCCGCAGGGTGTTCTCGGAAGAGACCGCAATGGCGACCTGCGAGATACTTCAGGGAGTGGTCGATGATGGAACCGGAAAGGCGGCGCGTATAAAGGGCATTGAGGTTTGCGGTAAGACAGGAACAGCCCAGAAACCGGTAGCAGGCATCGGTTACTCGTCATCACTCTCGGTAGTATCCTTCGTCGGATTCCTGCCCAGACAGGATGCCCGACTGCTTGCAGTGGTTGTGGTAGACGAGCCCGGGCTGGGCAGGTTTGCAGGCGAGATTGCGGCTCCAGCGTTCCAGCGGATAATGGAGCGGACCTTAAGACTGCCTGCCTACAGGGATATAAGGATGAACGGTTTCGAGAAAGAACAGCTCGCATCGGCAGAGGCAAGTGATGATGCTTAGAGAGCTCGTTTCCGGAATGAAGGGGGTAAGTATTATCGGTCCGGGGGAGGTGGATATTACATCGATAGAGTACGACTCAAGAAGGGTCAGGGACGGTGCGTTGTTTGTAGCAATTACGGGCCTTAGGACGGATGGTCGCCGCTTCGCCCAGGACGCGGTCATGAGCGGAGCGGCGGCTGTCGCTTCAGAATCGGTTGAAGGTTTGCCAGAAAAGGTCGCTCTGCTGGAGGTCCCAAACTCGCGACGCTTCATGGCCCAGGCTTCGGCGCGTATCACGGGCTACCCGGATAAAGACATGAACATAATAGGTATCACGGGTACGAACGGTAAAACCACGGTAACCTATCTTCTCGAAAAGATACTAACCTCATCCGGGAAAAAGGCGGGGGTAATAGGGACTACCGGTTTTTTCGACGGTAAGAGCTGGAAGACCCTTTCGCACACGACTCCTGAATCCCCGGACCTGTGGAACATGCTTAAAAGCCTGAGGGGTTCCGGTGTCGAGGCTTTAGCAATAGAGGTTTCTTCACATGCAATCGCCCTCGAACGTTCGTGGGGCTTAGACGTCGACGTTGCCGTGTTCACCAACCTTACACAGGATCACCTGGATTTTCATGAAGGTATGGATGACTACAAGGAGACCAAGTTCAGATTGTTCTCGCAGATGAAATCCGATGCCGTGGCCGTAATCAACATAGACGACGAGGTCGGGGCGGAGTTTGCATCCCGAATCGAAGATAATGAAGTTCTCACGTACTCTATCCGCAGTAATGAAGCCGACTTATGGATAGAAACCGAGGATTCGAGTCTTGCAGGTTCACACCTCGTCATTCACTACCAGGGCCTGGCCCTGCCCGTATTCCTGCATCTTCCGGGCGAACACAACGTAACCAATTTGGCTGCGGCATCTTTGGCAGCACTTGCATCCGGAGTCGGTCCCGAGCATGTAAAGCAGGGAACTCAATCGCTGGCTTGTGTTCCGGGAAGAATGGAACCAGTCCCGAATGATAAGGGTTTCTTCATCCTCGTGGACTACGCGCATACACCCGATGCCCTGCGCCACCTTATCCGTGCAGCCCGTTCGCTGGCAAAAGGCAAGGTTATTACCCTTTTCGGATGCGGTGGAGACCGTGATAAGGGGAAGCGGGCTAAGATGGGTCGGATTGCAGCACGTCTATCAGACTTCATCTTTGTGACGTCCGACAATCCCAGAACGGAGGATCGGCAAAAGATAATTGAAGATATTCTCGAAGGGATAGATAAAAAAGAAAAGAAGGT
>WJJO01000322.1 GCA_014729665.1 Caldifarciminota bacterium | reverse complement strand
TTATCAAGCCGACAGCTTCGGGTAATGTCCTCGACGTTCAGTCAGGGCAGGAGATTACCTTCCAGGAACTCCACGATAAACTGGTTGCAGATATCAACGTCCGTCAGCCCAGGGAGGACTCCTGCACCGGTTATCTGATTCAGACCTGCCTTTTTCCTCAGTCCTCATTAAATCCCCTGAAGGGCAAGGCTTTAAATACGTTAAGGATAGCCACACTGCGGGATATCGAAGGAGGCATTCATCTCGACTTTGCTATGATCCGCATCGCGGATCCCGAAGCGGTATCCGATAACCTGCACAGGGGCGGGATGGTCGCGGGTGTCGACGTTAACACAGGCGGGATATCTTCCGTTACATACGGGTACGAGAACGAGACCGGTCCATGGCTCGAGAAAAAACCAATCGATCTCGGTTCTTACTTCAAGAAAAGGAAGGTGCCGAAGTGGAAGCTGATGACAGAGACGGCCATGAGATTTCACTCGGTAACTCCGGGATTGAACTCGATAGGCTGGGATGTATCCTTGACTAAACGAGGTCCGGTAGTAATAGAGGGCAACGACAACTGGGACATGATTATAGCCCAGGTTGTCGAAGGGGGATATCTGACGTCTGAGCGTAGAGGGATACTCTCTGGTTACAATATAAAGCTTCCTAGCAAAAAACAGTCTTTATAAAGTCGAAAGTACGTCTTGACATCTACATTTTCACAACTAGTATAAACATAAGCTGCAAACAAGGAGGTTAGGATGCGCACGTCCACATTTTTCCTGAAAATGATGATCGGTATGATAGTTTCGTTACCTTTTTTAGCAAATGCGGATACAACAACACAAGAGGTTTCCGATTCAGAGGATATAATTAGTTCTGAACCTGTAGGTATTGAGCTTGATTCCGAACCAGAATTGGAAATAGAAGAGGGCGATTCGGTATATGTACATACATCAGAAGGAGTTAGACTGGTTATACCTCTTCAAAAGGAACCTGAAAATATACAAAGAAGAGAAATTGAGTCCTTAACGGAATTTACTTTTACTGGTGAAGAGATACGGAAGATGCCTGTCGAGGATATCGAAGACCTGCTGCGCGCCTTGCCCGGTATCAACTAGCTTGACAAGCCTCAGCGAACGCGTAGTATATTCCGAACGCATTGGTGGTCCCTCCAGGGTTTGGGCCGCTGAAAGGAGGAACGATGCGTAATATCCGAAAAGTAATCCGCGGTTGTATGTTATTTCTCGTACCTTGCTTGATGCTGGGATTCGAGGTTACACCCGAAGATGTTCCGTTTGAAGGCGAAGTATACCATTTCCCGGGAGGATTTTATTTAAGCCAGGAGGATACGATAAGAGGCTACACCGATCTCGAAGGTGAAGACGTTCCATCCAGGTATGTGGTTGGATTCTATCGCATAGAGGTTGTTTTCATGGAGTGTACATCAGACAGTACAATAGATTCGACATTAACGGAAGACGATATGGCAGATATAGAGGGAGATGCAGAGGTCGATTCTACAGAACAAAAAACTGCATACGAACTGGGAGGTTCAGGTGGATTTTGGCCGGGATCTAACGTTGCATACATGGGAAGATTTACCGACGGTTTCCTGTTCATGAGAGAAGATGCCGAACCCGGGGATTCGATCCTGGGTAGGTTTTTCAATATGTCCGATCTCAAGCAGTTTTTTGATGGTGAAGGTGGGGATAGTAATACTCCAAGGAGTGAGTTCAGGCCAATACCGCTTCATCATCCGCAGGATTAAACGCGGGCAGGTTTAGTGCGGGGAGTAGGACGAGTGCTAGATCGCTGACTCAGGAACAATCGGACCTTAAATTGTAGTTGTCTTTACAGGCAAACCGGTGGAATAATCCAGGATAGAATTTGTATTACCTAGTAGAGATTACTATCAATAGGAGGTTGATATGAAAGTAACAAGCATAGCTCTGAATCCGAAAAAGTGGGTTACCAGTCTGTCATTAGCCCTGCGCAACAGCGGGAAAGCCTTTCTGGATTTTTTCAAGAGTTCCAGATTGTGGATTGCGATTGGCGCCTCTCTGTTTGTTCACGCGGCGGTTCTTCTGGTTGGTTTTCTGCCCCAGGATACATCTGCCGAACCGGTAGATCCCGGGATTATTATTGGCGTACCGGATGATCCATCTTACCCGCCGAGTGTTCCGAAGGAGCCGACCAGAACAACCAAAACGCCCGGTCCATTTACAGCCCCGACGAACCATGGAGAGATCGTGGATAGACCCGAGATTACCACCGCTGAGATCGACCCTGAGGTCTTCAAACTCACAGGCTTAGATCCAAAGGACTACATTATCGTAGGGGATAAGAACAAATCACTGGATGAGATACTTTCCACGCCGCCAATTGACATCGAATCCAGGGCAATCAAGAATCCTGGAAGGGTATTCAAAACCATAGATGACTTCGATATCGGTGTATACAGTCCGCCCGGAACAAGGGATATACCGGTTGTAGAAGAAAAACCTGTTAAACCAAATCCCGCAGCAAGCGATCCAGTTTCTGCAACTCCGGCAGAATCCGGGTTCATCCTTCAAGGAGACTTGACAAGAGGTGACATAATTTCGGCGCCTTTACCAACATATCCCGAGCAATTCAAGAGTAAAGGTCTCAGCAACGTTGTTATCAGCGTGAAGTTTACGGTAAATTCTGAAGGCCGGGTAACACCGACCACGATACTCAGGCGTTCCTCCGGATATTCAAGCTGGGATAGTGACGTCCAGAAGGTCTTAAAACGCTGGAAGTTCAAACCCTCAGAGGCTTCCAAACGCGAAGGTATAATAACCTTCAGATTCATTCTGAAATAGGGTTAATTTAACTAGATTGAAAAGGGCATCCGGTAGATGCCCTTTTTCTTATATTTCGCCTTCGATTATTGTAATTGGATACTCGTGCTCGCCCATCCTTGTATTGAAAAAGATTCTTCCGTCAAGTTTATAGACTGCCGAACCGTCTTCTATTGCGTCGATGATGGAAGTTGCGACATCAAGGTATGAAAGAGACATGGTTATCGTTAACGTATCGGTAACACCTGAGGGAATTGTGTCAGCGAAAGTGGGGGTTCCATCCGCCACCTTTTCCGAGTTGATAAGCAAATCGACGTCCATCTTATCTATGATTACATCTATCTCGTTGGGATTCTCGACCTCAATACCCATATCCAGGTCAACCCTTGTTAATTCCCATTGAGGTTCGATACCTGCGAAGTCGTAATTACAGTTGAAAACCGCAACACGTCCGCATACGCTCATTCCGAGGGCGGTCATTGCTGCAGCGACTACAACTGCTACAAAAGCTTTCTTCATCGGTGCTCCTTGTTTTCAAAAGTATGATCGGGATTGTTATATTGTCAAGTAATCGTGTCTGATGAAACCGTTAGTACTTGACATGGGCATTGCAAGGTTTATACTTTCGTGCGTGTTTTTGTATAAGTGTTAACATTCAAACCAATGGAGGCGCGTATGAAAAAATGGGCTATCCTGCTCATTCCCGTCGTGTTTATTACCTTTGTTTCCTGCGATATCTTCGGAGGTATCGGAGCACCTTACCTTGCAGGACCGACTGACGGCGAAGAGGTCGGTCAGACACCTGCACTTTCATGGAGCGCCGTCGAGGGTGCTACAGGCTACAAAGTCGAGATAGACGATGCCGATGACTTCTCCTCGCCTGACGTAACAGCCGAGGTGACAGATACATTCTACTCGGTCGGTGTAGCCGATGCCCTTGATCCGGGAACCTACTACTGGCACGTGGCATCCAAGGACGAGAATAACGAGTACGGCAAGTTCTCGGATGCAAAGAGCTTCGTCGTATCCGAGGATGTCGGTCCGTTCGTGGGCACTCTCGATCTCTCAGATACCTACCCGAATAAGTGTGCGGTTTCGGGCAACACCGTCTATATGGCCGCCAAGGGTGCAGGACTGGTTGCAATCGACGTGTCTAATCCGTCAAATCCAGCCGAACTGGACAGGTTCGACAACGAAGGCGTAATCTGGGACGTTTACGTTGACGGCAGCACGGCCTATGCTACAGATAACAGCGATGCTGTCTATATCCTGGACGTTTCGGATCCGGCGAATATAAAGAAGCTTGATGAGATAAACCCGGGTCTCGACTGCAGGGGCGTCTACGTTTCAGGCGGTTACCTCTACATCACAGCATCCACGGGTTCTGACGGGGTATTCCAGATTTACGATCTTGCAGATACCGATTCCTGCATATTCGAGGCCACATTCACGGGTAACGCGGCCACAGAGGTAATGGTGACTGATAAAAAGGCCTATATCTCCGGCGGCAAGACCTGGGGCAAGCTTTGGATATACGATGTATCAGACCCGGCAAACGCCACGTCACTGGGTATGTTCGAAAGTACCCGGGGCGGCGGCGCACTTAACGTATACGTGGTCGGAACCACAGCCTACCTGTCCAACTGGGATGCAGGTCTCGAGATCCTGGACTGCTCCGATCCTGCAAACATCACGAGTCCGGGGTACTATAATCCGGTCGATGCCGTATACGAGGCCATCGTAGTCGGGGACATTGCCTACGTTGCCAACAGCTGGGGCGGATTAAAGATCGTAGATCTTTCAGATCCCATGAACCCCGAAGAGCTGGTTTCTTTAGACGGTGATGTTTACGCACACATCAGCCTTCTCGGACTCGACATGGACGATAACTACGTATACCTTCCCGATAACGGCAACAAGGCCTTCCACGTAGTCTCTGCCGATTATTGACCTGAACGTATGTCAAGGCGTTAAAGAAAATCAAACAAAGACTGGAAAGCCGGCCTTTTGGCCGGCTTCTAAATTATGCTTGACTTTACTTGATGTCATCATACAATTTATTTGAAACCCAATCAGAGGAGGTCAGTAATGAAATGGCTTAAGTATTTAGGCATACCCCTGATAATCGTCGTGATGTCCTGCACCAGGATAGTCCTGCTCGATCCGCCGGTGTTGACCGCACCCGAAGAAGCAGAAGAGGTGGGCGCGTCTCCAACCTTTTCCTGGGAGGCGGTCGAGGATGCGGCTGGATACAAGATAGAGATTGACGATGCACTGGATTTTTCAACGCTGCTTGTCTCCGAAGAGGTATCTGCTGCAGCCTTTACTCCTTCAACTCAATTCGAGGAAGGGACATACTACTGGCGCGTTGCAACCAAGAACGAAGAAGATGAATACGGTGATTTCTCCATCACGCGAAGCTTCACGGTTGCAATACAGATAGGCACGCCGGTGCTGGTATCCCCGGCTAACGGTGAAGAGGTTAATCAAACCCCGAGTCTTATCTGGGGAGGTGTTGACGATGCAGCAGGATACAGGGTTGAGGTAAGCGAGTCCGACGATTTCTCGACTACCGTGATTGCAGATGTAGTAGCAGATACCGCATATGAAGTTGTCACCGAACTCGAGGAAGGCACCTACTACTGGCACGTTGCGGCCAGGGATGACGGTGGTAATTCCGGTCTTTTTTCCAATACAAGAAACTTCGTCGTTTCCTCAGGGATAGACCCGCCCGTACTCGTGTCACCTGCGAACGGGGCAGAGGTCACCGAAGTCCCTGACCTGGTCTGGAATGAAGCTCAGGGCGCAGTCGGCTACATGATAGAACTGGACGATGATGCAGACTTCTCATCACCCCTTGCATCGGCTGAACGAACGGATACAAGCTACACAATCGGAGTTTCCCTGGACTCGGGTTCCTACTACTGGCACGTTGCCTCCAAGGACGCTGATTTAAACTTCGGTCCCTATTCAGCAACGTGGCAGTTCACGTTAGTCTCACTCGACCTGCCCTGCGTCGTGGGAACCGAGGAGTTCCCGGTTGCCTACTCCCCGCACAAGTGTATGGCTTCAGGGGATTACGTTTACGTTACCTGCAAGGAGGAAGGACTCGTTGCAGTGGACGTATCCAATCCAGCCAGCCCAGTAGAGGTCGACCGGTTCGATACGGATAACGAGGCATGGGACGTTTGCGTCGTGAACGATCTCGCCTACGTGAGCGACAGGCAGGGAGGAGTGG
>WJJO01000321.1 GCA_014729665.1 Caldifarciminota bacterium | reverse complement strand
GCCTCGCTTCCTTCTGCCCCCTCCATTTCAACCGCAACTTCCTCTCCATCCATGGTTACTTTTACCTCGGGGTTAGTTAAATCACCTTCAATCGGAACAACCCAGATATCTGCGTACTGGGAAAGGAGCGGGTTCTGGATTACTGGTATCCCTACCTCGTAGGTAATTATCTGGCGTTCGTTAATGACAAGCATCTGATCTGCGTCCACATACTCGTAGGTGCGAACCTCGCCTGTGGGGAATCTCACCACCAGGCTGTCTACCAGGTTATGATAACCCAGCCCGAAGTGAAGGAAGTGGTTGAAAGGGGAACCGTATCCGTTGCCTGCGGAAGGCGCCAACTCACGCATCACACAAAGATCGTCTGCCCACGCGGTTATACGCGTTCCTATCGCGGATGCGTTAGTTGACGGTTCGGTGAAGCCGGTGTCTGAGGCCTTGCCTATGACCTTGATTAGGAGCCAGTGGTTGTCGTTGCCCGCATCGGAGATAAAGAAGCTGTTTGACCCTTCGTAGGGGATATATGCGTCCAGGAAGCCGTCGGAGTTGATGTCGGCCCACAGGGCGTAGTTCTTGCGCTGCCAGTTCTTTAGTCCGGTAAGTGAGGTAACGTCGGTGAACCGGCTGTCACCCTCGTTGCGGTACAGCCATCCCTGTGCGCCCGGACTGCCGTAGAGATTGACCCAGTATAAATCCAGGTCCCCGTCGTTGTCGTAGTCCGCCCATGATGGCGCGGAGCCTATCTCGGCGCTGTATATCCCCGAATCCCAGATGTAGTCGGTGAAGGTGTAGTCCGGCGGACCGTCGTTTTGCCAGAGATGATTGGTGGAGTCACCCGGGTAGCCCGGATGATGGGTAATAGGCGTAAACAGATCGAGATGACCGTCGTTGTCATAGTCGCCCCAGCAGGCTCCTATATTGTGTCCCCGGTAAAACAGTCCGCCCTCGCCTATTACGCCCTTTTCCATGGCAACCTCGTCGAACGTTCCGTCCCCCTTATTGGCAAAAAGCAGGTTGCGCTGCAAACGGTACACCGAGACGAAGATATCGATGCGATTATCGTCGTTGAAGTCGCCTACGCTTATTCCCCTCGAACAAACCTCGTTGCCCAGTATCCCAGCCTGGGAGGAAACGTCCGTAAAGGTGCCGTCACCGTTGTTATGATACAGGTAATCCTCGTGGCCGACAGACATCGGGAACTCGTAGCTGGAAACGTAGAAGTCCAGCCACCCGTCCGCATCGTAATCCAACCAGGCCACGTCCACAAGGTCGCGGTTCAGGATGGTGTCTGTCAGACCTGCCTGGAGACTGACGTCCTCCATACCCCAGTCCGGCGGCCCGAGGTTTCTGTAAAGCAGGATGTAGCAGGTATCGTGGAGGGTATCAACGCTGATCCTTCGGGTGGTCAGGATATCCGGGTAGCCGTCGTTGTCATAGTCTGCAAAACAGACAACCCTGCCGCCTCCCCATTTGCTGGCCGGCTGTTTGGCGAAGTTTCCTTCGCCGTCGTTGAGGTAGGCGTATCCCGCCCAGAAGTCTATTATCCCGTCGGAATTATAATCGACGAAAGAAGGAGAACCGCTCAATTCGTCAATGCCCCTTTCGGTCACCGGGGCTTCGGTGAATTTTATTCCCGCGGGGATCAATATAGTTATCAAGGTCAATATCTGCATCATTCCTCCTTGGTTTGGCTTAATAGAACAATAACATAAACAGCCGATATGTCAATAGTTTACCGCGTGATGGAGGGTTTAGATACTATCCTGACTATTTTAACCGCCCCAATTCCAGGGACGCTTCGTCATCTGCTAGGAGAGCACACTTGAAAATAACTGCCCCAATCGATTTGGGTGAGCTGGAGTCTGTTGCCGTCAGGGTCGGTAAAGATTACGGTACGTGAACCCCATTTAGTATCCTCAGGCCCTTGCGAGAACGATACACCTTTGGATTTCAGATCCTCGGTAACCGCATCCACGTCATCTACCAGTAAATCGAGACAGGGTTCGCCCTCGCGCGGTTTTTCCTTATTACCCCAGGTCTTCAGACCTATCTCCACCCCTCCGCAGTCAAATCCGGCATAATCACCGAAACGATACTTCTCGGTAAGCCCCAACAATCCTTTATAGAATTTCAGGGACCTTGCAAGATTAGAAACGGTCAGGGTGATACTCCATATTCGTTTTATCATAATTACTCCTGATATACTATATAGACGAAATAGATTCCCTGCCGTTTCAATGGCCGGGGTCCCGTTGGGTCATCTTGACATCGGAAGTTAAGCTTATATACTCAGTTCATGACTTACGGGATAGATATCTCGGGAACCGAGATTCGATGGGTAAGGTTTTCAGCTGAATCCAATATGGCCACGTGTGGACGCATCCCGCTCGATGAACGCTCAAGTAACTACACCTTAAAGCAGACGGTAAAACGTCTTTTTGCCGCAAAGAAGGTTCGGAGTTTTGTCTATCCTATATGGGGTGTAGGGGTGAGGGCGAAGCTTTTCGGATCCAATAAGGTAGATAT
>WJJO01000320.1 GCA_014729665.1 Caldifarciminota bacterium | reverse complement strand
ATATATGACTTTACAGCATCTGAAGCCCTCGAACCCAGGGGTACGATTCTTTCCTTAGAGCCCTTTCCGAAGACCTTAATCTCCCCTCTCGTGAAGTCGACAGCTTGGATATCGAGCCCTGCCAGTTCGGAAATACGAAGCCCTTCGTCGTAGAGGAGTTCGACGATCGCGCGGTCGCGGATGAGGTCTGCATCATCGGTCATACTCAGTTTGGCAAACACCTCTTCTATCTGCGATTGGGTGAAAACGTGCGGAAGCCTTTTGGAAAGCTTCGGCCCCTTCACAAGCCTTGCCGGGTTGAGCCTGATGCGCTCCTCGGCGCACAGGAACTTGAAAAGACTCTTGGCGGACGAGAGCCTGCGCTGTATCGTCCTCTTTGAATAGCCTAGCCTTGTCTGGAGCGCGATGAATCCCCGTATGTCCTGTCTTTCGACTGCGTAAAGGTCGGTTTTCCCCTGGTATTCGGAGAGATATTCAAGGAATTGCTCCAGATCCTTGCGGTAGGCTCGAAGGGTGTGAGGCGATGCCCTGCGTTCGTCGCGGAGAAAGACAAGAAATTCCTCGACGTCCGGGGGAAGGGGTAGTGGAGGTTTCTCAGGCATCTTTCTTCTTTTTGCTATTACGCGGTTCGCAGCGAGGACAGTAAGCGCCACGAGGGTCCGCAACCTTGTGCTTGCCGCATCTCTCGCATTTCTCATCCGATAATGGATAGCGGGATGTAAAAGTACAGTCATCGTTCGAGCACTTGTAGAACTTCCCGCGTTTACCGCGAAGCTCGTATACCTCGGAACCGCATAAAGGGCATGGCTGGGGTAAGATGAACGGTATTGTGGTCTTGCACTCCGGATAGCGCGAACATGCAAGGAAGCGGCCGTAGCGTCCAACCTTTACGACCATCTCGGCCCCGCACTCCGGGCACTTCTTTTCTACCTTGACAGGTTCGTTCTCCTTCAAGGGTCGCGTATACCGGCACTCGGGGAAACCCGAACAGGCAAGGAACTTCCCGAACCTTCCCCACTTCTCTATCAGGGGCTTCCCGCATTTCGGGCAGTCCTCCCCGGTCTCCTTGACGACGTCCCGCTTTATCTCCGGAATCTCCGCCTCTACCCTTGCGAGATCCTTGCTGAAAGGTCCCCAGAAGTCCCTCAAGGCCTGCTGCCAGTCCAGCTTGCCCACTGCAATCTGATCCAGCTCCTCTTCCATCCTCGAGGTGAACTTGACGTTTATCAAATCCGAAAACCTCGGGACGAGTATGTCGTTGACCAGCCGTCCGAGCTCGGTTGGGAACAAGGTGGAGCGTTCGCGTAAGGCGTAGTGGCGTTCCACCAGCGTACCCATGATGGATGCGTATGTGGACGGTCTTCCTATGCCGTACGCCTCGAGCTTCCGCACGAGCGATGCCTCGGTGTACCGGGGCGGGGGCTGGGTCTGTTTGCGTTCGACGTTGAGTTCGATGAGTTTGACCGTATCACCTTCTGCAAGTTCGGGAAGGCTGAACTTGGTTTCCCTGTCCTCGCGCGAGTAGACCCTTTCGTAGCCCTCGAAGAGTCTTTCCAGCGTCCTTACCCTGAACACGTATCCGGAATGTGCCAGTTCGGCAACCGTGCTCTCGTAGCGGGCATCGGTCATCTGTGATGCAAGGTAGCGCCGGTAGATGAGGTCGTAGAGCCTTTTTGCGTCCCTTTCCAGGTAGCCTGCGATTGCCTCGGGCGAACGGGCAAGCCCTGTAGGTCTTATGGCCTCGTGTGCGGCCTGGGCTGTCTTCTTGTCCTTGTAGGCGCGAGGCTGTGACCACTCAGCGCCCATGGTCTGTGTGATAAAACCGGCAGTCGAGGAGATGAACTCGGGCGCTACGCGCAGGCTGTCGGTTCTCATGTAGGTTACCAGACCCACGGTTGTCTCCTCCAGCGTGACCCCTTCATACAGCCCCTGGGCAATACGCATCGTCCTTCGGGGTGCAAAGCGCAGGACGGTCGAGGCCTCCTGCTGCAGGGTCGAAGTCTTGAACGGCGCGGGCGGTGGAAAGTGCTTCTCCGCCCTCGCGTAGTGGGAAACCCCAAGATCTATGCCTTTTTTGAGTATCTTTTTCGCCGCCTTCATCTGCTTCTCGTCGACCCGCTCTACCCTTTTACCCTCAATCTTAGCAAGTTCGGCCTCGAACTTAACACCCTTTGCCTCGAACAGCCCCTTAATGACCCAGTAAGGCTCGGGCTTGAAGGCATCTATCTCGGCCTCGCGTTCCGATAATATCCTCAAGGCAACACTCTGGACACGGCCTGCTGAGAGTCCCCTGCGAATCATCTGCCACAGAAGGGGTGACACCTTGTAGCCGACCAGCCTGTCCAGCACCCGCCGTGCCTTGTGGGCATCCACCAGGAGTGCGTCTATCTGACCGGGTTCGCCAAGGGCTTTCTTGATACCTTCCTTCGTTATCTCGTAGAACCTTATTCGGGAGACTGCATCGTGTGTAATCTCTTCTGCAAGATGCTGGGCAATCGCTTCACCTTCCCTGTCCGGGTCCGGCGCAAGAAAGACCTCGTCTGCCTTCTTTGCCTCGTCACGGATTGCCT
>WJJO01000319.1 GCA_014729665.1 Caldifarciminota bacterium | reverse complement strand
CAACTGGGTCGCTTCCAAGGATCTTACCGTACAGCAGTTCGGTTATGCATGGAAGGACACCGATTTTGTTATCTTAAAATACATCCTGGAGAACCCCGATGCTCAGACAATATCCGATATGTACGCGGGGATAATCGCCGATTTCGACATGGGTTACAAGGCGAGAGAAAACAGGGCCGGAACCATTCAAGGTCTCGATTTAGCCTGGACCAAACAACCGGATACAGACAATCCGCACGTTGGTGTAATGCTTCTTGAAGGAAACAAGGCAAACGTAAGCCTATTGGCTAATCCTTCCTACATCTACGATACGCTCCTGACCGGGGAGGAATCCCACATCTGGAACGAGAATACCCTTTTTGACTTCCTTTCTGGTGAATTGAGTTTTTCTTCCGATTCTCGAAAAACCGACTGGACCGTGGTTGTTTCGGCCGGACCCTTTGACATTGCGTCCCAGGCCTCCGATACGGTAGCTTTCGCCTTCCTTGCAGGGGATAATCTTTCAGACCTTGAGGCAAATGCTCAGGCCTGCAGGGATAAGTGGGAAGAATTGAACGAGAGTATACTCGAAGGTGAAACACCCCGGCCACTTTCGCTGGATATCACCTCCGTCCCCCGGTTGATCTCGGGCAGGGGGTTAATCGCCTTCAGCATCCCGCATCGAGCCGACGTAAGCCTAGATGTATTCGATCTTACGGGCCGTAAGATACGAACCCTTCACCATGGTGAGCTTCCCCCGGGCAATCACCGGATTTCCTGGGACGGACTTGACGCTCAAGGCGCCAGGGTATCAAAGGGCGTCTACTTCGTGATGCTCTCAGACGGCATTGAGATTATAACCCGCAAGGCCGTGATAGTTAGATAAGAAAAGGAAATATATTGAGGGGACTTCGGTCCCCTCTTTTTTCTCTTGACAATCTTCCAACCGTTCACTAAACTAAAGGATGATTGAAAGGAGCCTCGATGCCCGCTAATCTTACGCCTCAGTACAGGGAAGCCGAACAGCGCTACAGGGAGGCGATTACTAATGAGGAGAAGTTTGCCGCTTTGAAGGAGATGTTCGCCCTAATCCCCAAGCATAAGGGAACCGAGAAGATGCAGGCCGACATCAAGAAGAAGTTATCCCGGCTGGAAAAAGAGATGAGGAACAAGCCTAAAACCGCCACCTCCAGACGGGAGCGCATGTACAATATCCCGAAACAGGGAGCGGGTCAGATAGGGCTTCTGGGTGCCGCGAACTCGGGTAAATCGTCTCTTTTCTTTGCATTGACCGGTGCGGATTCCGTCATAGCCTCATGGCCATACTCAACTCCCCATCCGGTGGTAGGTATGATTATCTACGAGAATATCCAGCTCCAACTCATCGATATGCCCCCTATGATTTCAGAACACACCGAACCCTGGCAATGGGGTATCCTGCGCAACGCCGACGTGGTTATGGCCGTATTTACAGCAGATAAGGAGCCGGAGAAACAGATAAATGCAATAAATAAAAAGATTAGACAGTATCATTTGGGTAATGTCCTGTGGGTAGCTACCAAGATAGATAGGTTACCCGACGGCAGTATGCCTCGCTTCCCGGTAGAAGCCCGTTTCACATCACCCCAGCAGCTGGTTGGGCTCGAGGAGCTGTCGAGGGCGGCATTTGACGCACTCAATATAGTAAGGGTGTACACCAAGCAGCCTGGTAAGGAAGCGGACATGAACGATCCGGTTATCTTAAAGAAGGGTTCTGTCCTTATGGATGCGGCATATCACCTGCACAAGGATTTCGCAGAGAATCTCAAGTATGCGCGGCTGTGGAACCGGGAGGCAGACGGGATACGGGTGGCCCGCGATTACGTGATGCAGGACGGGGATATAGTCGAATTCCACATAAGATAATAAACCCACAGGGAGGTTCCGATTTCTTGCCGTACCCTCGACTTGTGGAGGTATGGCTATGAATCCGGATCGAACCCGACTCCTCAACAGGTTGTATAAAAAAACGATTTCGGAGGGCTGCACGGAGACGGGATATTTAATCCTCTGTATTCAGTTTTTTTTGTCTTTTAGACTATCTTTCATTGATCAGCTTCTTAAGATCCTCGTTTAGTTCATCCATCCCATCGAAACTCGTAAGGTCGAGGTGCAGCGGCGTCACGGATATTAAGCCTGAGGCTACGGCCTCGGTATCGGCGCCTTCTATGGGTATGCTCGAAAGTTCGCCTGAAAGGATAAGATGCCACTCGCCGTTCGCGTCCTTGCTGCGGTTGACGACATCTTTGTAGACCCTTTTCCCCAGCCGTGTCGCACGTATACCCGCAGGTTCTCCCTCGGGAAGATTGATGCTGGTGAGTGAAGGCTGCCCCCTATCCAGAACCATACCGCAGTAGGAACGGATGAATCCTAAAGATTCATGCCCGATCGTGGAATGATCTCGAGCTGCTGAAATACCTATAGCAGGATAACCCAATAGCCTGCCCTCCATGGCGGCGGCCACTGTCCCGGAATAAAGCACGTCGTCTGCCAGGTTGTAGCCGTGATTGATTCCTGATACTACCAGATCGATACCGCTTTTCATCAAAGAGTGGTGGGCAAGCAGTACGCAGTCGGTCGGGGTTCCGGCAATACCGATGTGATGAGAATCACGTTCTTCGATTCTTACAGGTCTGCCGATAGTCAGGCTGTGAGAGGAACCGGACTGCTCCTCAACTGGTGCGATAACGAAAAGCTCCCCCATATCATCAAGGGTCTTCCCCAGAAGCTTAATTCCCTCTGCATCTATCCCGTCGTCGTTGGTAACCAGGATACGTTTCATATGGAATTCTAGGCAGAATTCCATCGAGGTCAACGCTGGAAACACTGATACAGATTAATCCTGAGTTGAGAAATACGTGTGACGAATCCCATCAGACCAAATCGGTATACGTTTGACAGTTATTCACTGACTCTTATAATTACCACAAAACAACCAAGGAGGAATTGATGGCCGAAAAGCTTTCCAACCCTGCCCCGTTGGGACTTATGGGGTTCGGCATGACAACGGTATTATTAACATCCACAACGCAGACTTCTTTCCGGCAAGCGCACTGATATTTGCGATGGGCATCTTCTACGGCGGGATGGCGCAGGTAATAGCAGGCATCATGGAGTTCCGCAAGGGCAATACCTTCGGAACCAGTGCATTCACGTCCTACGGACTGTTCTGGCTCTCGCTGGTATTCATCCTGGTATCAGGCCATCTTGGCTGGTTCGAGACATCACGCGGTTTCCTTGCATGGACCTGTTCTTATGGGGATTATTCACCTTCGCAATGATGTTTGCTACCCTCAAGAAGAACCTTGCATTATTTTTCGTTTTTTTCTCTTTGGCAATCCTTTTCTGGCTGCTTGCCGCCGCACACTGGCTTCCTGCAGACGGAGCCGGGACAGTCGTGACAAAGGTAGCGGGCTGGGAAGGTATCGTATGCGGGCTCTCTGCTATATACCTTGCCGTCGCAGAGGTCTTAAGCGAGAATCTGGGCAGGGCCATACTTCCCATATGTCCGTTCGGCAAGAAAAAGGCATGAAGGTATCAGCCGCGGTATTGATGCTTGCTGTCCTTATCGGCGCCTCGCTGTCCGCCGAACCGATGGATATGGAGTTGACCGAGCTGGATGATACAGCCGAAAGGGCATCCTTAAAAGCTTGGTTCGAGCATGCCGAGACAGGAGCGCGATTAGTGCCTGATCTGGGTTTCCTTATGGTAATCTCTCCGGATGAACGGTGGATACTCTTCGGGGAGCCGACCGGAGAACTTGATGTGGAGACCTACAGACTATACGTACTGTCAACCACCGATTTCATGATGCGGACCATCTGTGAGCAGGCCCTTGATGCAACCTTCTCTCCCTGTTCGAGGTTCCTTTTCGTCCCGACAGGCCCTCACCCTGTGATATTCGAGCTGGCAAAGGGTACGGGTACGGCACTGGGAAACATCGAGTCAGGACTCGAAAGCTCTCCGGTCTGGGTATCTGAATGGTCCGAGGACGGCACCGAGATGGTGATTCATCAGCAGGCCCGTTTCGACGATGCATCCGAACCGCGTGCGTGGAAGATAGTTATAGCACCCTGAAATCACTGTGTGATTTCAGGGTGAAACGTTAATCCCCTGACAAACACACAGTGTTTGTTCGAGGTATAAACTTGACAGTTATTCGATTTCGACTATCGTAGGTTAACGTATGGACCCGCCGCGGAATGATAACCTGAACTGGAGGATGGATGCGTGCAGAAATAAAGGAAGTCGAGAACGCAAAACAAAGACGAACGTTCACGTTACTGCCAGAGCTCCTTTACCGGGATAAATATCCCGAATGGGTACCCCCTATATATTCAAGCGTTAACCAGAGTCTTGATAAGGCGAAAAACGATACGTGGGATTTCTGCTCGGGCAAGCTTTACCTTGAATTTATAGAATCCTCAATCGTCGGAAGGATAATGGTTCTCGTGAACCACAGGGCAAACGAGTTCTTGAAAAAGCAAGAAGCGCGGTTCGGATACTTCGACTGTATAGAAGATTCCAAGGTTGCTGCGGCCCTCCTGGATAAAGCGGAGCGGTGGGCGCGATCCGCTGGATGTGAAAGGATTGTAGGTCCGATGGTCTTTTCCGACCTCGACCCTTCGGGTATGCTCATTGAAGGTTTTACCGAGCAGTCATCGGTGGGTACGTGGTGGCATCCGCCTTATGCGAGCAAGCTGTTAGAGGAAGCAGGCTACGAAAAGGAAATCGACTGGGTGAGTTACATCCTCGATTTGAAACATCCGCGCAGCCCGGTGTATAAAAAAGTAGCTGAGCGAGTGCTTGCT
>WJJO01000318.1 GCA_014729665.1 Caldifarciminota bacterium | reverse complement strand
GAGTTCGAGGCTCTATATTACCAGGAAGATTGCAGGAAAGCAGTATGAAAACTCTACACTTCTTTGACCCCAAATGTGTCTTGACAAATGGGTCGCATTACAAATATAAAGCAGATCATAAATTTCATTTTTGCCAAATTTCAGGCAAAAATTGGCAGAGAAGAAATGTAGCTGAAAAGGAAGTAATGTGTCTGTGTGTTGATGCACTAAGATGGAAAGGAACTCAACTTTTGACCGATTCTTTACATTGTAAATTCGCTGTAGTTTTCTTTAAGAATCCTTCATATCAAGAAATAATCAGGTTTAGCGGCAATCGAAAGGAGAGAAGGTTAAGGTTTGACGAGACGTTTATGCGAATGATTTTGAAAGGCGCATTACATCTTCTTTATGATGAAAGGAATTCGGTAAGAATCCTCAAGATCATTCCTGACGGTGATTCGTCACACAGGAGACTTGATGAGCATAGGTTAGTGTGGCGTTTAGTTGAAGATAACTTAAGACCGCTAAGAAATTACGTAAATATTTCGCCTGATGTCATAATCGAGCCAGTTAACTCAAATCACCGTAGATATGCGGAAGACTCAGATCATTACATCAATGCAAATATGCTTCAGTTGGCAGATATGGTGCTTGGATCAACAATACATTGTTGTCTAAAAGAAGGTATAGAGTTGCCTAGAAGATGCAACTGCGGTGACCAAATTGGAATTGATATGAAGCGAGGTTTAATTTCAAAGTCTGTGAGAGAAATTTTTGAGAAAAAACAAAAAAGAAAAGGGAATTTCAGAAATAGTGGTCATTTCAAGTCATTTGCTATTTCAGAAGTTTCTATTGTTGGTCAGCGTTGGGAGTTTACTCACATTGAACCATCTGAAATAAAACGGAAAGTGAAAACCGGTTCCCTTTTCTGAACTTCTAAACTACCTGGTGACACCGCAAGTTTTCCTAACTATTCTTCCACTCCTCTGATCTTCTTCAACCATCTACTGCCCTACCCGTCCCCCACGTCCTTTCGCCAATCTTTCATCCCGGTTGACAACCCCAGCCCTTCTTGTATAGTCGGTTAAACTCATTCAAGGATGAGATAGAAATACGTAGAGGGAAACGGATTAGAGCCAACCGTGAAACGGCAGATTGCCGCCGCCGACACCGAGATTGACAACCTGGTGTACGGGCTGACGGAGGAGGAGATAAAGATTGTGGAAGACGGACGCTTGCGAATCTAAGACCCTCTCCTGTCCGTCAAAAAAAAATATGGACGGGTTATGAGAACAGCGAAACGTAGTTTCGCTTGCCCGTACACCACATCAGGGGCTAGGCTTGAAAGGAGTGAAAAGTAAAAAAATCAATTGCGAGGTGAAGTAATCATGAAGAAGAAACTCAGAGAGTTCTACGACAAGGAACGGAAGGTGTCCGACGAATACTACGATATTTGTGAAAGCTACAACGGACGGAACGCTAAAATCGTCAAGCTCCGGCTGAAGAAGATCATAAAGACTGACCCTAACTTTCTGGACGCCTATCTTTTCCTGAGCGACATTTTGCAGGATGAAGGCAAAGTCAAAGAAGCTGAAAAGTTAACCGATGAGGCCTATAGACGAGCAATATCACTGATAACGGACAAGGAGGGAAACTGGCCAGACGTTATCGAATGGGCGTGGCTGGACAACCGGCACATTGTAAAGGCTATCTACAACAAGGCTGTTTCTTTGTGGCACAAGAAAAAAACGGACGAGTCCCTTAACATCTTACGGAAGCTGCTTCGGACCAATCCAAATGACAACATCGGGGCGCGAAACATGATACTTGGAATCAGGATGGGTATGAGCTATACGGAGTTTGAGACCCGCTTCAATAAGGGCGGCTTCTATGATGCGGAGCTGTTCGATTGGTTTGATGATAACTACAAGAAGTTCCCGGACGAATTCGACTGGTGGGATAAGGCTACAGAAGAGTAGCTAGTTGTTCGCATACGCGAAGCCCTCAAACGCCAAATAGCCGACACAGAGATTGACAACCTTGTCTACGAACTGTACGGGCTGACGGAGGAGGAGATTGAGATTGTGGGTAGGGGCAGTTCATGACGCGAAGCGGCGCAGCCAACCGCCCCTACGGAATTTATCCACCTTTCACCATCCCGCAAGAAGTCAATTTTTCTTACCAAAACGATCCCTGTGTTTCCAACCCTCTGCCAGCCCGCCACCCCGAGCACCTGACAGGGACACGATGACTATCCGACAAACTCAGACCGCGTTCCGCTGTCCGCCTTAAAATTGGCAATTTGTTATTAGCGGCGTAGCCGTTTTCCGCCTACCGCTAACCGCTGTGAACCTCTACTGACACCCTGAGAGGGGTGCGCTAATCTCCGCCTGCGGCGGAGATTTAAGAAGTTTGCAGAGCAAACTTCACCATGTTTTGCCGTCAGCCGTGAGTTGTCAACTTTTGTACACCTTTTGTGTACCTTTTGCGTAACTTTAGTATATCTTTCGTATAGCTTTTGTCCAGCTTCTATCAACAGCGTATTCACGTTCTCTTCCTTGCCTAAAAGGTTACGGTAAAGATATCGGCACTAATCGACGGATGTGCTCTCTGTGTTTAACCCTTCCCTTAATGCCCTACGCTTATCCCGAAACCGAAGATAAATCCGGGTTCTCCTGCCCCTGTAGAGCCGCCTTCTGAGGTCGATCCGCCCAAACCAAGTCCAACACCGCCTTCACCGTAAACGGAAAAGACTTCGGCCAGTCTTAGCCTCAGACCCAATACACCTGTAACACCTGAACCGGCGATGGATATGTTATCACTTATATCCGTTGTTGAGCCGCCCATATACCTGGCACGTAAGACTGCATAAGGGTAAAGGACTTCTCCGATGGGAACTCCTCCATACAGCGATGCCTCTGCAGTGTACAGTAAAACCAGGGGAAATGCAAAACCGCCCCCTGTACCCACTGCAAAGTAATCATTGAAGCTATACTTCCCGTCAACGTGCAGTCCTAAAAGCCACGGTTTAATCCCGATATCGAAGTTAGGAGCTACACCGGTACGTACCCAGAATCCAGGGAATGGAACGAGAACACCGCCTGCGTCCAGCCCCTCTACGCCCAGACCGCCTGCTATCTTCCCCTGGGGAACGACCTCGGGCGTCTGCAGATGATGCATGGCGCATCCAGCCGTCATTATCACTGCGATAATCGCTGCGATACATAAGCCTTTTTTCATAAATACTCCTCCTTTGAGTTATTTGCAATTATCCAAGACTCTAACAATCAGGAGAGTTTTGTCAAGCCGAAAACCGGCTTGACATGAGGTGAAATTTCACTAGGTTTATACTGTTCAGTGTAAATCTACTCTTGAGAGGAGATATGGCGAGTATCCGGGGCGCAACATTTTCGGCAATCAATAACTGGGTAAACGATAAGTTGAATGATTTGGATTATAGAAGATTCCTTAAGGGAATGCGTACACCCGTAGCCCGTACCCTTACGAAAGGTGAGGTCTGGACTTGGTATCCTTTAGAATATCTGACCGAGATTTATGAATATATTTCCGCTGAAGTCAACCACGATCAGGGCAGTACGCTGGATGAAATAGGCGACTTCCTGGCAAATACCGATTTAGCAGGCGGACCCAAAAGCAAAGAGGCACTGCTGCCTATGCCCAGGGTTATTCCCAGACTGCCGGGGTTATGGTCAAGGTGCAGGGACTGCGGTGAACTGAATGTGGATATAATAGATGCCGGGAACAAGGAATCAACGATTTCCCTTTCAGACTACGATGGCTCTGCGCTCCACTGCAAGGTCAACAGGGCATGGCTAAGGCAAGCCGGTATTCTGCTTTCTGGAAAAAAAGTCTCGGTAAGAGAAGTTCTCTGCCGGTGGGTAAAAG
>WJJO01000317.1 GCA_014729665.1 Caldifarciminota bacterium | reverse complement strand
CTGGCCCGGCTCAACGCCGCCGACGGCATGGCAACACCCCAGGCTCAGGAACAATACGAGCGCTACTTCGACGTTCTGGGAGGCAAACCGGTCCACAACACCCTGGCCACCCACTGGGCAAGGCTGGTCGAGGCCCTTTACGCCTCGGAGAGGATGCTGGAATTGGCCGACCATCCCGAGCTTACCAACCCGGATGTCCGGACGCTGCCCTCGGAGAAGCCTTCGGTCGGAATGGGTGTGGTCGAAGCCCCTCGCGGAACCCTATATCACCATTACGAGACCGACGAACGCGGAGTCCTGACCGCTGTAAACCTCATCGTGGCCACCCAGAATAACTCCGCAGCCATCTCGATGTCGGTGGACAAGGCGGCCAAGATGCTGATTCGCAACGGCGAGGTCTCGGACAAGCTCCTCAATATGGTGGAGATGGCGTTCCGGGCCTACGATCCCTGTTTTGCCTGCACCACCCACTCCCTGCCCGGGCAGATGCCCCTTGAGGTCGTCTTGAAAGATCCGGCAGGCGAGGTTGTAAGGAGATTTTCTAGATAATGAAAACCCTGGTTTTCGGGCTGGGAAACCCGATCCTGTCCGACGACGGCGTGGGCATCAAGGTAGTCCGGGACCTGGCTGAAAGGATCGGGAACGACGCCGGCATCAGCTTCAAGGAAGGAAGCGTTGGCGGACTCGCCGTGCTGGACGAGATTGCGGGCTTTGACCGCCTGATAGTGGTGGACTCGATAAAGACCGTTGACGGCCGGCCCGGCCAGGTACATAAACTTAATCCTGAAGATTTCAATACCCCGGAGCACCTTTCGAACTTCCACGGGGTGGATTTTTTTACCGCACTCAAGCTGGGCAAGGAGTTCGGCTACCGGATGCCTGAAGACGTCGCCATATATGCAGTCGAGGTTCAAGACAACGTAACCTTCTGCACCGAATGCACAGGCCTGGTTGAAAAAAGCATTCCTCGAATCGTGAAAACACTCGAATCCGAACTTAAGGAGACGATAGAATCATGAGCGAAGTATCAGATGGAGAAAATGAGAGGATAGGCGTATACGTCTGCCACTGCGGAGGCAACATCTCCGAGGTGGTTGACGTAGAAGCGGTTGCAGACTTCGCCAGGGATCTTCCCGGCGTAGTCCTGTCCCGAACCAACGAGCACATGTGTTCCGAGCTCGGCCAGAAACAGGTTGCGGAAGATATTGCCGAACATAAGCTTGACCGGGTGGTGATAGCCGCGTGCTCTCCCCAGTTCCACGAAAAGACTTTTCGAACAACGCTTTCCAAGTCCGGTCTGAATCCCTTCCTGCTGGAGATGGCAAACATACGGGAGCAGGACTCCTGGGTTCACCACGACGAACCGGAGAAGGCCACCCAGAAGGCCAAGGACCTGGTCGCAGCCGCGGTTGCCAAGGCAAGGTTCGATACCCCGCTTGATAGAAGGTCGATCCCTATCGGGAAACGGGTACTTGTGATAGGCGGCGGTATCGCAGGCATCCAGGCGTCTTTGAACCTGGGCGACGCAGGATTCAAGGTGTATCTGGTTGAGAAGGAACCTTCAATTGGCGGCAAGATGGCCCAGCTTTCGAGGACGTTCCCTACCGAGGACTGCTCGGCCTGCATCCTGTCTCCCAAGATGGCCGACGTGCCGGCAAATCCCAACATCACCCTCTTTACCAACTCCAAGGTCGAAAGCGTCGATGGCTACCTGGGCAACTTCTCGGTAAAGGTGAAGCAGAAACCGACCTTCGTCGATCCTGTCAAGTGCCTGTGCTGCGGGGCTTGCGAGGAGGTCTGCCCGGTTACGGCACCTGACGAATTCGAGGCCGGCCTGGCCCAGCGCAAGGCTATCTATGTGCCTTACGATTTCGCGGTTCCCCACAAGTACCTGATCGATGAGGAAAGGTGTCTGCGGCTCAAAAGGGGTAAGGACGTATGCGGACTTTGCATCAAGGCATGTCCCCACGACGCCATCGATTTTAACCAGAAGCCCAGGACCCAGGATTTCACCGTTGACACGGTGATAGTTGCCACGGGTTACGATACGTTTGATGCGACAAAGAAAAAAACATACGGCTACGGAAGGTTCGAGAACGTGGTTACGGCACTGCAGATGGAGCGGATGATCGTGAACTCGGTGCAGGGCAAGCCCCTGCGCAAGATGGGAAAACGAATCGCGTTCGTGCAGTGCGTGGGTTCACGCGACGAACAGGTGGGAAACGAGTACTGTTCAAGGATTTGCTGCATGTACGCCACAAAGATGTCCCAGCTTCTGAAACGCTCTGACCCGTCACGAGACGTTTACGTGTTCTATACCGATCTGCGTGCGTTCGGCAAGGGATTCGAGGAGTACTATAAGCGCGCCCAGGACTCAGGGGTCAAGTTCGTTCGGGGTCGTCCGGCCGAGCTGTTCGAGGATCCCGAAACAAAGAAGATTCTATTCAAGGTGGAAGATACCCTGTCGCGCCAGGTCATAGAGACCGAATTCGACCTGGTGGTCCTTTCCACCGGCCTTGTGCCCAATCCCGGAACCAAACCGGTAGCTGAAATGCTCAAGCTGGCCAAGAGTCCTGACGGCTTCCTGCAGGAAGCCCATCCCAAGTTCAAGCCCGAGGATACCCTTACCGAGGGGGTGTTCCTTGCCGGAACGGTCCAGGGTCCCAAGGACATCCCGGACACGGTGGGCCAGGCAAACGCCGCGGCACTCAGAGCGGTAAGGCTCATGAACCAGGAATCGTATTCCATGGAGCCCCTGATGGCTTTCGTCGACGCAGACTCCTGCGACGGATGCGGGTTGTGCGTCCCGGCCTGCCCTTCCGGGGCCATAACACTGGAGGCTAAGAAAGCCCGGATCAACGAGGCATTGTGCAAGGGATGCGGTTCGTGTACCGCGTGGTGTCCCCGAGACGCCCTGGACCTTCACTGCTACTCCAACCTGCAGCTTGCCGCCCAGATCGAGGTTGCTCTTGCCACCAAGAAGAAAAACCAGCAAAGGATACTGGTCTTTGCCGACGACATGACCGCCTACCGGCTGGCCGACAACGTTGGAACCGCCCGGATGAGCTACTCTGCAGACACACGCATCATCAAGATCCCCTCGGGAAGCAGGGTAACCCCCAAGCTTATGCTCGAGGCGTTCTCTAAAGGTGCCGACGGCATCTTCATCGGTGAAAGCGAGAAGAAATCCTCCTCCTATCCCCACAGCCTGGCGGAGATCGAGCGTAACGTGGCAAGGGTCAAGGAGATATTAACCGAGGCGGGGATCGAACCTGAAAGGATCCGTTTCTCCCAGTTCGTCACCGTGATGCTGGCTGGATTCGTCAAGCAGATGAACTCCCTGGCGGATTTCTGCGCCTGGTCGGGTTCCATACCTGCAAGTAAAAGGAAAGTTGTTCTAAAAGATTTAGGTGAAAAACTCTTTGCCCGGAGCGGAAAGGAGTCTGCACAGATATGATTAGTAAAACCGAAATCACGGCGAAAAACGAGGCGTTCCTGCGCAGGATAACCGAGCTCAGCGGTGTGTCGATTACACGCTGCGAGCAGTGCGGGATATGTTCGGTGGCCTGCCCCCTGGTATCAGGCATGGACATTTCGCCTGCCGAGATGATGCGCACCGTCCAGTTGGGCCAGGAAGAGGTTACCTCCACCAAGACCATCTGGGTGTGCGCCTCGTGCTTCACATGCACCGTACGCTGTCCCCGCGGCCTTGACCCCTCAAAGGTCGCCGAGGCGTTAAGGCAGATAGAGCTTCGCAAGGCAATCGACTATATGGATATATCAACCATTCCGGCTGAGGAGATGCGCCAGCTGCCCCAGATAGCGCTGGTCAGCGCCTTCAGGAAACTGACCGGTTAGGAGGCTTTGTGAAGATACCTTACTACCCGGGATGTTCCCTAAAGACCACAGGCAAGAACCTCGAGGTTTCTGCTATTGCCGCGGCAAAGACACTGGGCATCGAGATGGTGGAGATCCCCAAATGGAACTGCTGCGGTACGGTTTTCTCGCTGACAGAAGACGATCTCATGCACCACGTGGCACCGGTCAGGAACCTTCTGCGAGTTCAGGAGATGAGCGGCAACGGTTCGGTTGATACCCCGAACAAGATGGTTACCCTGTGCTCGATGTGCTTTAACACCATGAAGAGCGCAGCCGGACGTGTTTCCCGGAACGCAGAGGACCTGGTGAAGATAAACAGTTTCATGAACCTCGAGGAAGACTACAAGGGCAAGGTACAGGTGCTTCATCTTCTGGAGATAATCCGCGATATGGGGTTCGACAAGGTAAAAGAGAAGGTTTCCAGACCTTTGAACGGCTTGAGCGTAGCACCCTACTACGGATGCATGCTCCTGAGACCTGCTGACATAGGCATCGACGATCCCGAGGATCCCACCATCGGGAAAGACCTGTTCGAGGCGCTGGGCGCCGACGTGGTGGACAATCCCTACAAGAAGGTCTGCTGCGGCGCGTTCCATACCGTCAATGACAAATCCCTGGTGGCAGACCTTGGATATGAGATACTTACCCGGGCTCAGAAGGCGGGTGGCGAGGCAATAACCACCAGCTGCCCCCTGTGCGCGTTCAACCTGGACAATCGCCAGAAGGAGATTTCCGCCGCGCATCCTGAATTCAAGCAGATGCCCGTATTCTACTTCTCCCAGCTGATGGCCCTGGCCTTCGGGCTGGGCGAGGAGGAGTGCATGTTCGAAGGGAACTACGTGGATCCCAGACCACTTCTAAAATCCAAAAACCTTTTATAAGGAAAGGCCATGGAAGACAAAAAAGATATTATGCAGATAATCGCCGACGCCAACAAGTCGGTGACAACAGGAATCGATTCGGCCGATATCGAACACTGGGTGCAGATCCACATCATGGGCCGCGCCTACAAGGTTCCCGCCGGGCTGACCATAATGCAGGCCATGGAGTACGCCGGATACAAGTTCATAACCTCTGCCGGATGCAGGGCCGGGTTCTGCGGAGCCTGCGCCACCATGTACCGCAAGAAAGGAGAATACCAGCTCCAGACCGCTATGGCCTGCCAGACAAGGGTCGAGGATGGTATGTACCTGGTGCAGATTCCGTTCGCACCCGCCCAGGAAGCCAAGTATGATGTAACAAAAGAATCCTACGCGGCTTCGACTCTTCTCGAACACTACCCCGAGATAGCCCGCTGCGTGGCATGCAACACCTGCACCAAGGCCTGTCCCCAGGATCTGGAGGTCATGGACTACATCCAGGACGCCCTTCGCGGTGACTACGCCAGCGCTGCCGAGCGCTCGTTCGACTGCATAATGTGCGGTCTGTGCGCCATCAGATGTCCGGCGGAGATAACCCAGTTCAACGTGGGGATGCTCGCCCGCAGGATGTACGGCCGATGCGGGATGGCAGAACCAGAGCAAGCCAAAAAGCAACTCGCCGTAATAGCCGAAGGAAAATACGAGGAAGACTTCAAACGTCTGCTCGCCGCCGATCTGGCTGAACTCCAGCAGAGGTACGCGGAACGCGAACGGGAAGCCGATTAAGGAGGCATGATGGCTGAGATGAAATTCATCGGGGGATACCCCGAAAACATGCGCGAGCTCATCGAGGTGGTTAACAAAACCCGCGATAAGAGAAAAGACTACACCCCTACTGCAATGACCGCCGAGCAGCGCAAGGAAGTGCTCGAGGTTCATCCCGACTACGCTCCGGGCGGAAAGCGCGAGCTTAGTGTGGGCATCAATAAGGGAGATACAGGCCCCAACGAGGTTATCGATCTTCTCGAGGCCTATCCCTTAATCGAACCGGGTGATATAGATCTTACCCGCGCCGACTATGAGGTCGACCTTCTGATTATCGGCGGCGGTCTGGCCGGAACATCTGCCGCACTGTGGGCAAACAACGAGGGCATACCTGCCGACAAGATACTCCTGGTAAACAAGCTTCGCCACGGTGATTCCAACTCCATCATGGCCGAAGGCGGCACCCAGGCAGCGGACCGCGAGAATGACTCTCCGGCTATTCACTACATCGACGCCATGGGCGGCGGACACTTCACCAACAAACCCGACGTTCTGAAGGGCCTGGTCGAGGATGCTCCCTACATCATCCACTGGCTCAAGGAGATGGGCGCGATGATAGACCAGGAGGATAACGGGGACTACGTGGAACGCTGGGGCGGAGGAACCTGCCGCAAGAGGATGCACGCCTGCGCCGACTACACAGGTCTCGAGGAGCTGCGGGTCATAAGAGACGAGTTCCGCACCCGGGGCATCGGGGTGTTCGAGCATAAACCGGTGATAGAACTTCTAACCGACGGCGCTCAGAAAGTGACAGGTGCGGTGGCCTGGAACCTGGAGACCCACGAATACAAAATCATCAAGGCCAAGGCTACAATCATGGCCACCGGCGGTTTCGGGCGTCTTCATATAAGAGGTTTCCCCACCACCAATCATTACGGCGCGACGTATGACGGTCCGGTCGTCGCCTACCGGGCTGGGGCTAAATTGAGGGACACCGACACTGTGCAGTACCATCCTACAGGTGCGGCATATCCCCAGCAGATAATTGGCCTGCTTCTGACCGAGAAGCTACGCTCCATGGGCGCTCAACCGGTGAACGTGGACGGCGAGGCGTTCGTATTTCCGCTCGAGCCCCGCGACGTTGAGGCCTCGGCCCTGATTAGGGAGTGCTACGTCCGCGACAAGGGCGTGGTCACCCCCACCGGAATGAGGGGCGTGTGGCTTGATACCCCGATGATCGACGTCAAGAACGGCAAGGGTTCTATCGAGAAGGCGTTCCCGGGCATGGTCCGGATGTTCAAGCGTTTCGATATCGATATCGTTGCCGATCCGGTGCTGGTGTTCCCAACCCTGCACTACCAGAACGGCGGGATAGAGACAGATCCCCAGGGCAGAACCAACCTGGACGGCCTGTGGGTCGCAGGTGAGGTCTCCGGCGGGGTGCACGGAAAGAACCGCCTGATGGGCAACTCCACGCTCGATTGCCTGGTCTACGGTCGCCGGTCAGGGATATCGGCGGCGAAGTACCTTAAAAATGGCGCCCAGTTCGGGAACCTGTCATTAGACCACGTT
>WJJO01000316.1 GCA_014729665.1 Caldifarciminota bacterium | reverse complement strand
GTATTTAAAAGGAATTATCGAAATCCACCCTCGGTTCGTTCCCGGTCTCAAGGTTACAAAACCCTACACAAGGCGTGACCGCAAATCCCATGTGTCCAACGGATGGATTGACGAAGTTCGGAGAAAACCGAGGTGATAACCCCGCTCGGAAGATCTGCTTGACAACCTCTACTCACGTGTTATAGTCCATAAGTCATGCCTGTATTCCTTTTTACGGACATCGAGGGCTCTACGGATAAGTGGCAGAAGTATGAGGAGGGGATGGGTGCGGCATTAGCCCGTCACGACGAGATACTTTCAGGCTGTATAAAGAGGCATAAAGGCAAGATAATCAAACATACCGGTGACGGGATGTTTGCCGCCTTCGAAGATACGGATACCCCTCTGGCATGCGCGATAGATATCCAGCTTGCAATCTCCGGCGAGGATTGGAGCAAGGTCGGTGACCTGCGTGTAAGGATAGCCCTTCACTCGGGGGAAGCGGAGCTGAGGGGGTCAGATTACTTCGGAGCCGCGGTAAACCACACGGCCCGACTGCTGGACGTGGGCTGGGGAGGCCAGATACTTCTTACGTCGGATATTGCCGATTCGTGCACATTACCTGAAAAAGCGGAGATTTCAGATCTCGGCGTCCACCTTCTGAAGGACCTGTCTGAGCCGCAGCGAATCTACGGTCTGATCTGCGATGACCTTCCCTTAAAGGAGTTCCCGGCATTGAGGACGCTCGAATCACATCCACATAACCTTCCTGTTCAGCCTACGCCCTTTATAGGACGGGAGCCCGAGGTAGAAGAGATAATGAAGCTGCTCGAGGCTCCCTCATGCAGACTGCTTACACTTCTGGGCCCGGGAGGGGTCGGAAAGACACGCCTGGCGCTTCAGTGCTCGGCAATGAGGATACAGGAGTACAACCACGGGGTTTACTTCGTACCGCTGGCACCCGTGTCAGCGCCAGAACTCATCGCCCAGACCATTGCAGATTCCCTCAAGCTCAACTTCTACTCGTCGGCAGATCCCGAGATTCAGCTTCTCTCCTACCTCAAGGAGAAGAGCATGCTTCTGGTTACAGACAACTTCGAGCACCTGACCGACGGGGCCGACCTTCTATCGACCATACTCTCTTCAGCACCCAGCATCAAGATTCTTGCAACCTCAAGACAGCGTCTGAATCTGAAGGGGGAGTGGATATTCGAGGTCAAAGGGATGCGCTTCCCGGGCGTCGAGGGCGCTGAAGATGTTGAAACTTACTCGGCCCTGGAACTCTTCAGGCAGAGCGCCGCAAGAGCAAATCCGTCCTTCGAACTGGATGCAGAATCAGAGAAGCTCGCGATAAAGGTATGCCGGCTCGTCGGGGGACTGCCTTTGGGGATAGAGCTTGCCGCATCGTGGCTTCGTTCATTATCGCTTACCGAGATCGCAGAGGAGATCTCTGAGAACCTGGATTTTTTAGAGTCCCCGATACGCGACATTCCCGAGCGCCACAGAAGCCTGCGGGAGGTCTTCGGGTACTCGTGGAAGCTTTTGACCGAAGATGAGCAGAATACCCTGGCAAGGCTTTCTGTGTTCAGGGGAGGGTTCACCAGGCAGGCGGCAAGGAAGGCTGCAGGGGCGTCGCTGGTTATCCTATCGGCGCTGGTCGACAAATCGCTGATAGCAAAATCCGGTGAAGGGCGATTCGGAATGCATGAGGTAATCAGGCAGTACTCACACGAAAAGCTCGAGGCGGATAAAAAGGAGTACGCGCGTTCGCGCGAGCGGCACGGCTTATACTATGCGGAGTTCCTTGCGGGACTGGAAGCAGAGCTTACGGAAAACAGGAGGCAGATACTTGAGGTTTTGGGCAGCGAGGTTGACAATATCCGGGCGGCATGGGACTGGGCGCTCGATGAAGGAAGGGAGCAGGAGATATCGAAATCCCTGAGGAGCGTTTACACCCTTCATGCCGCACGGGGGTGGTTCAAGGACGGAGAGTTATTGCTTAAGCGTACGATCGAGGCTTTGGCTAAGGCGGCAGGCATCGAAGGTAAACTAGACAAGAAGGGCTCGGTAACGATTGGCAGGCTGCTTTTGTACCAGGGGTGGTTCAATGTCTGCCGCGGGGACTATGCAAGCGCGAAGGAGCTGATCTCTACGAGTATCGAGATCTTCAAGCGCCTGGGCGAGTACTCTTACCTTGCTTATGCACTCAACCGTCTGGGATCAGTTACCCTTTTCGGGGGTGATTTCGAGGGAGCGCGCAAGATACAGGAGGAAAGCCTTGAGGCGGGAAAGCGAGCTGACAATCCAATCAGGCAGGCTCATACCACCATGTCGCTAGGCAACATAGCACGTAAATCCGGTGACTACGATGCGGCCTGGAACTACTATAAAGAAACATTAGAGTTGTTCGACAAGGGCGAAAACAGGCTTGGAAGGGCCGTATGCCTCGGCAATCTCGGAATCGTAGCGTACCGTACCGGGAGGCTGGAGGAGTCAAAAAGACTCAACGAGGAGAGTATCCAGATATGCCGCGAGTTCGACGACAAGAGGATGATTGCCGAGGGTCTTTCCGACCTTGCAAGTGTATACCGAAAGATGGGTGAGGTTGAAAAGGCCCGGGAACTCTTTACCGAGAGCATCGAGATGAACCGGGAGATGGGTGTGCGGAGCGCCACCGCGATTGCTTTGGGAAGTCTGGCCTCTCTCGAGATGGAGGCCGGGAACCTGGAGGAGGCTGCAAGGATGACCGCCGAGGTTGCCATATTCGGAAAGGAACTCGGCAGGCCACTGATGACAGCTGGAAGCTATACCAAGCTGGGAAGGATAGCGGTCATGAAAGGGGTTTATAAAGAGGCAAGGGGGAAATTCCGTGAGGCCTTGAAACTTATCTTAGGTCTCAAGGTCGTGCCCGACACACTCT
>WJJO01000315.1 GCA_014729665.1 Caldifarciminota bacterium | reverse complement strand
GCTCACTACGATGCAATTAGTGAAACCCCGTGGGAATATACACCAGGGGCCGACGACAACGCATCCGGAGTCGCAGGTGTAATGGAAGCCGCCAGGATACTATCGGACCAGGATTTAAAACATACGGTCAAGTTCGTTTTATTCGGCGGTGAGGAGTTGGGCCTGTTCGGTTCTAAGTACTACGTAAACCAGGTTGCCGACGCGGAAACCGAGGATATGATTTTGGGGGTTCTAAACCTGGATATGATGGCCTACGAAGGAAACGGAATCCCAGAGGTAGACATCCACTGCCACCCATGGCTCGAGGAGTCCGCTGAACAGGCCGAGATGCTGACAGATATCATCGACGTGTACGGGCTGGATCTGATTGCGGACATACACACCAAGGACGCAACAACCAGATCCGACCACGCTTCGTTCTGGCCCGAGTTGATACCGGCGATGCTGTTGATAGAGGATTATTTCGGGGGGGATAGTACGCCTTTCTATCATACAACCGATGATAGGATATCTACGTTAGATACCGATTACCTAACGGAAGGTGTAAAGATCTCGGTTGTCTGGACTGCAACCATGGCTCAATCCGATGCGTTCAATCCAGCTATAATGGAAAACCCTTATCCGGACGAGGTTATCTTATTCAAACTCACCACTCACCAGACAGATGCAATCGTGTGGATGAATATCAAGACCCCTTACAGGATTACACCGGCAGTCTACAACATGGCAGGTCAAAAGGTCAAGGTGTTTACCCCAGTCAGTCCCTCCGTTACCCGTCAACGAATTCGACTCGATCTGAGCGGACTCGGCGCCGGTGTCTACTGGATCGGTGTTCCCGGTACCCCTGTCGAGAAATTCGTTCTCATCCGGTAGGATTCGCTGGAGAAGAATAAATCTACAGGATAGATGGTCAGATGTTACGGACGGGTTGACATGGGGTACAGTTCACATAAGATTTGTTGATGAAAAGGATACTTCTCGTATTACTTGTTATATCAACAATTTCGCTTGTTGCGCGCCCTGCAAACCCATTGAGCGTAGGTGCCGACCTTACCCTGGGATTCTACCAGAGGTTAATATCCCCGCTTCAGGGCGGACACATATGCAACTTTTCACCTACCTGTTCTAACTTCAGCCGTCAATCGTTTAGCCTGTACGGCCCCTTCTGGGGTACCCTGATGACGTTTGACCGGCTCGAGCGTTGTAATCCGGGTGCTTGGAGGTTAGTAGACCTATACTACTCCGGTGTTGAAAACGAAAGGATAGCGGACCCGCCGAGGAATCATCACCTTCCATCCAGATTACGATCGAGTAAAGGGAAAACCGATACTGCAAGTGTAAATACGCTGGTTGAGGACGTAAGCGAATGATATATCTGCTAATCACTACCCTGTTCTCACAAACCCCCATAGACTTTGCAGACCACCTTTACGCAACAGGAGACTTCCAGCGTGCGGCCCTTGAGTACGAACGCATCGGTTTCATGCTCGAGACCGATACGCCTTTGGCCTCCTACGCCCTGCTTAGGGCCGGGGAGTCGCTTTTAAGACAGGGGGAGCGCGAACGTGCGTCACAAATCTACTCGGCCGGACTTGGGAAGTTCAAAGACGATGAGCATCGATATACATATGGCCTTATCAGATCGAGTTTTCCGGAAGGCAAGTACATACAAGTCGACACGCTCGCAGCGAACCTTGAGGGTACCGAACTCAATAGGCAAGGAACCGTATATCGATCATTTGCCCTTGCCTTTGCAGGTGACACCGCAGGTGCTGTTCAGCACTTCGCAAGTCTTCAGGAAACCCTGCCGGGCAACGCCGCCCTGCGGCTCATAAGAACACCCCCCAGACATCGAAGCCCTTTCTTTATCGCGACCCTTTCGACTGTTCTTCCCGGAGCGGGACAGGCATACTGCGGGCGCTGGGGAGACGCATGGCAGTCGTTTTCTGTAACTGCCTTGATGACCGGTGCAGGTGTATATTACCTTGCCTTCTCACAGGACTCAACCTCCGCAAACACAGTCAAGGGAATTGTCTTCACATCCCTTGGCGGGCTTTTCTGGCTCGGGAATATCTACGGTGCGGTCAACGCAGCCCTAGACTACAACGAGTATGAGGAGCGAAAGCGCACCGAACAGCTGTACAACCTCATGAAACAGTTCGACCTGGACGTGGAGATCAAGCGCCCTTGATTTTCTGGATACTTCCCCTTCTTTTCCTGCAGACGGATAGCATTAATGAAATTGATACTGATGAGTTTGATTTAGCAAAGATAGAGGCATTGGCCGACACCTTATTCTCATTGGGAGAATACGATGCAGCAGCACTTGAGTACAAAAGACTGCTCTACTACTCGACTGAGATGCAAGGACGTTATATAGACTCTGTATCAGGTACCCCTGAAGGTTTCTGTGAAACCTTCAGGGGTCTAAAACTTGCCCTTGCCCTGTACAGGAACGGAGAGTTTGACGAGGCAGACTCGATAATCTATGAACTTGACGGACCAACCGCGCGTATAGTCCGGGCAGTTCTATTGATCGAGGAGGATAACCCATATCTCGCCGCACTTGCAATAGATTCCACAACCCGCGAGGTGATGGGTGCAAGGGCATACAAATTAAGAGGATGGGCGTACTTCGAGGCGCACGACTTCTGGAATGCGGCGCGGGAGTTTTCCAAGGCAGGTAAGGACTCTCTCGGTTTACTGGTCGGTGATTTATCCGACGTCAAACTCAAGAATCCAAGAACTGCAAGATGGCTCTCCTTAATACCGGGATGGGGTGAAACCTACGCCGGGAAACCCCTATTCGGTCTATGGGCATTATTGGTGAATGCAGGTGACACGTACCTGATAGTAGACGGTATAATTGATAAAAGGTATCTGGACGCTTTCCTCGTCTATACCTTCCTTTGGCAGCGTTTCTACGCGGGTTCTATGACAAATGCCTCACAGTTTGCCTACGAATGGAACGAGCGCAAGCTGACAGAGGTTATGGACCCTATACGTGAGGAATTCGGTGAGAGTAAGGATTTAACCCTTGACCTCCAGACTTTACACGAATTGTATCGGATAGAGTCAACCGTGAGGGATTGAGGGACCGCTCCTGAATGGAGTATTAAACCGTATATTTCCCATACCATCAAGCGACTACAGCTAATCTCCCTCCGCAATACGTTTTATCTCTTTAGCCTTTACAGCCGCCCTGGTGTGGGAGTACTTTTCGAGAACCATCTCGCATATCTTGACCGCAGCCTCGGTTCGCCCGTCGGCAAGCCGGGTTTCGGCCATATCCACCAGCTCCGCCGCGTGTTCCTCCTCTGTCCGTGAACCGCCTGAGGATGTTGTGGTGGAGGTAGAGGTTGAACCTGACTCGGAATATTTACCCATAAGCGATGCCGCTTTTGAAGCGGAACTCGTGTTCGCGTACTTGGAGAGGATCATATCAAGTATCTTGAGGCCTGCCTCGGTTCTTCCGTCGGAGAGCCGGGTCTGAGCCATACCTAGGAGTTCTGCCGCGTGCGCTTCATCACCGTTGGTTATACTGGTAGTCGTCGTAGTTGTAGGAATTGGTGTTGATATAGGAGTTGACGTCATAGCCTTGCGCTTGAGTTCGCCGGCCTTCGCAGCCGCCTTTGTTTGCGGATATTTTTCAAGCACCATATCGCAAATCTTGAGACCGGCTTCTGTCCTGCCGTCTGAAAACCGAGTCTCGGCCATTTCGACAAGCTCTGCCGCGTGTCCTTCTTCTCCAGCCGACCCAAAGGCTGTCATCGGGATTAAACACATCAACCCGAGTACACAGACGAGTGTTCGCTTAACGTAAGAACGTTTATTATTCATTCTATCCCCCATCATACTAGGATAGGCCAAACACTATACTTGTCAAGTAAACTATACTCTTTCCGTGAAGCAGACGCCTGCGGTCCGGAGGTTCACGCTTGCGGCCCGGTAGGGGCTAAAGGTCGCAGGGGGAAAAGGTGCCGACTTGACAGGTAATTAACCAATTGTAAGATGATATTAGAACTTTTATTCAGGCTTAGATTTCGAAAGGAGTGCAATGGCAAAAGCGAAGGTCAAGTTTTCAGACTTCAGCGCCCTGTGGGAAGAGGAATGGGGAAGGGGACGTATGTCGTGGGGAGGCAAGGGAGACTGGGTGGTAATAGGAACGATCCTTGGCCTTCTTCTGGTTACCATGTATCTGGACTGTACCGACTACGTAAGCCTTCCCCAACCCTGGATCAAGTATTACTTGGTTATCGCAGGGCTAATCTGGCTCACAGGCGGAGTGGTACGATTTCTCGTCCCGCAATGGCGCAGACCCTTGCCGGGTCTGTTCATGCCCGGCTACGCATTCTGCACCTTGGGTATAATGCTCATATAT
>WJJO01000314.1 GCA_014729665.1 Caldifarciminota bacterium | reverse complement strand
GGTTGAGTGCGGTTCGCTCACGGCTTCGCTCCGGGTTCAAGAGAAGGCTTCTGGAACGAATGGACGGGGTTACCTACGGAAGGGGGGAGGATAAGAAGCTTACTAAGGAGATAGAGAAGTACGGGTTCAAGCTTCGGGTGCCCGAGAAGTGGTATCTTGACGAACGCTACGCAGAGGACAACTTCATTTGGATTCATGCCTTTTCCCCGAACCGGTTGATTTTCGTCTACTGGGAGGACGAAGAACGCGAAGGTATAACCCGCGATGCGATGCTTGATCTCAGGGACAGTCTTGCTCACGAGTTCTACGAGGGGGATACCCTTTACCGGCCCCTGACTACGGCCGGACCTTACTTCTTCAGGGGCAACCAGGCCGTGAAGTTAGAAGGGGTGTGGCAGAACGACAGCCTGGTTGCGGACGGACGTGTAATAACCGGCGGAGGGCCGATGATTTCCTTTGCCTTCAACGAGGAAGGACGATTCTGGATGGTGGACGCCATGCTTTTCTATCCGGATACCCCGCGCAAGAAGATATTCTGGCTGAACCAGCTTGAGGTCATCCTG
This sequence comes from Caldifarciminota bacterium, assembly GCA_014729665.1. Lineage (GTDB taxonomy): Bacteria > Hydrothermota > Tepidihabitantia > B3-TA06 > B3-TA06 > WJJO01. The sequence continues at coordinate 35,846 of WJJO01000314.1, read as the reverse complement.
GCCACCTTCGAGCCTATCTAGGCAATTGTAAAAACCGGATGCATGTCTTTATATCGACCGCCGAGAGGTCGGGCTTACTCTATGCCCGGCTGATAGCGGATAATCTCGCAAGGCACTATCCCGGGATAACGATTTATGCCCCCCCGGATGCAGACTCCGCCCCTGTGGGTTTCGGTGCCGGCGCACTTGAGTCGAGAGGTGTCCTTGAAAGGATGCGGCGGATAGAACGCACAGTCCGCAAACTCAGGCCCGATGTTTTCCTTGCCGTCGCCTGGTCCGAACCTAATACAATCCTGGGGCTTCGGTTGAGGGACTTACGCGGGATGAGGCGAATATTCTTTGCCCCACCCCAGCTTTGGGCATGGGGGCGCTGGCGGGCGACACTGATCCGCAGGGGATACGATACCCTTTACTGTCTTTACCCGCGAGAGGCTAGGTTCCTGAGATCCCTGGGACTTCTCGCTCATTTTCACAGAAACCCCCTTGCCGATTATCTCAAGCCCTATTTCAATCTCGAGAGAATACCCGGGACTATAGCCCTTCTTCCGGGAAGCAGGGCTTCGGAGAAGAGCCGCAATCTGGATCTTCTCAGGGGTTTACGTATCCGGTGGAAAAAACACCAACCCGGATTCAGGTTTACTTGGCTCTTTTTAACCGATGAGGAAGCCCGACAGTCCAGGGCCTTCATCGGCGCAGGCGATCGTATCGTGGGCGGCCTGGAGAGATACAAAGAGCTTGCGAAGTCCGGTCTGGCCGTAGTAACCTCGGGTACAGCCACGCTCGAGACCGCATTACTAGGAACACCTCAGGTTGCCTTCTATAACATGTCGCGGTTAGAGGTTGCACTGGTCCGCCTGTTGACCCGGGTCAGGCGCTTCGCCCTGCCCAACGTAATCCTCGATGAGAAGGTCATTCCCGAGTATCTTAATCCATCTGCCGAGGTCCTGGTCAACGCCGCACTCGTACAAATCGAGGCACAACCATTCTCCGAAACCTTAGCCCGACGTCTAAGGACAGAGCTTGGAGGCTCGGTTGACAAGCCCCTCATTCCACTTAATATCTGCTGATGTCCCGGAAGAAGAAAAAGAAAAGAGTTAAAAAAAGACAGAAGTTCACCTTTTTCAACCACTGGCACAACCTTTACCTAGGGGTAAATGCATTAATATGGGTAGCCTTGATAATAATGCTATTCTTCCTGTCACGTTCTACCCTTAATACTACCCTTAATACTACGGGTTGGGTTCTGGTTCCCTGTTCGGCTGTATCCATTACCTCCAGTGCGGTGTTCCTGAAACCGGGCAGACGCATGGCCGGGGTCATACTACAGCTTATTGCATGGCTGGGACTGGTCGGCCTGAGCCTTGCGTTCTTCTTCAAGGTATGGCCCGTAATACTTATACTTTTCGTACCCGCGGCGGTTTTGAGCCTCGGGATATTAATGCTTTTCTGCGGGGTTACCTGGCGAAAGGAACGGCACCTCAACCACGCGATGCGGCGTTCATAGGATTACCACCCTTACAATATCCTGCGGATTATCAATCGTTAACGATCATCAGTACGGAGGATCGTACTTGACTTCCGTGAACAAAAGAGTACTATCCATATACAACAAAGGAGAAATCGATGGGCGATAAGGAATACGTATACGACACCCACTGCGGTCTTTACTGCGGAGCGTGTCCTGTGCTGATGGCGAATGAGCGTGGTGACGAGGAATGGCTCCAGGCTACAGCAAAGCAGTGGAAACGCCAACCTGAGGACCTGCGCTGCCTTGGCTGCAAGACCGAGATTACGGCCGTATTCTGCACAGGATGTAAGATGCGTGCATGTGCGAGGGAAAAGGGTCTGGAGTTCTGTTCGGAATGCTCAGACTATCCCTGCGAGATGGTTAAAGATTTCCGCAACGACGACGCCCCCCACCACTCCGTCATAATTAAAAACCTCGAACGCATCAAGGAGATCGGAGGCAAGAAATGGCTTGCAGAGCAGATGGAACGCTGGACTTGCACGAAGTGCGGGACACGTTTCGGATGGTATACCGAGAAATGTGAAAAGTGCGGTGCCGAGGTCTACAATGCCGTTGCCGAGGAGAAGGACCTGACCGTCTGAGGGAATTTCCGGAATGCCGAGGAAATACCTGGATTTTTGTGAGAAAGAGCCTTAACCTTGACATTGGTGAACATTAGACTACAATAATATGCGTGGTCCGGTCTTTAACCGAGGAGGTTAGGATGCGAAGATTAATAACTTTTCTGGTTTTCTCCTTAAGCCTTATCCCGGTAGTTGTCTCGGCAGGGGTTACCGGCATGCTGAGGGGAACAGTAACCGATGCCGCAACAGGTGGGGGCTGCGAGGGGGTACTCGTGATCCTTTTAAGACACGGTCAAGAAACCGATTATTCTACGCATACTAATCAGAACGGAGAGTACGCAATATCAGATATACCTCCGGGTGGATACGCAGTTCAGTTTTCAACTGATGGGTATAGAACATTCGCTGTTTCTGCTTTAATCGAGGTTGACAGGATAATTCAGATGGATGCGGTGTTGAGTAAAGATACTCCAATTGAAGCAGATGATTCGACCGGACAAAATCCCGCGCACGAACTTGGGCTTCCAACCGAAAGAATTAACGCCAAAGACCCTGTAGCCGACGAGGCCTGCAGACCCAGCGAGTCTATTGTACACGTCGTCTACACTATGTGGCACGGTATCAAGACAGCGCCGAGGTTTTACGTCCACCCCGATTTCAAGGATGCACCCCTGAATTTTACCCCCAGGAAAGACGGTCTCTCGGGAGCTTGCGATGCGGGCTACCAGACACAGGAGAACCTTTACAGAGGTTTCGGCAACCTTGAATACCGCAGACGAAGTAGCAGTCTTACAACAGACTTATGGTTCGGGGGAAGAGCCAACATCCGTGATGCCGAAAAGGTGATTCCCAACTCCGGGTTTAATCGCGGGCTGATAGACTTTCATCCCCATTTTTATAAGCCCGGTTTCCCCTACTGGGGCTACATGTTCTATACCTTTTCCGCCTCAGACAGCGCCATTATTGCCCCCCCTGAGGTCAGCCTGAGCCGATTGGAGAAGAACAATCGGCATAACCTGAGCGTTTCCAACCACCTGCGTCCGCGCCGCCCGATGCGGCCCGATAACCTCGATATCGAACTGAGATTCGACTGGAATCGGGTGAACCGTGATTTCCATCTTATCTATCCGGATAGCACAGGCTCAGGTGAATACGAGCTGAATAATCAAACCTTGTTCGACATTTACACAGTCTCGCTCATACCCGAAATCGATATCGATGGATATGGCCGTTTCCTTCGAGGCGGGGCCTTTCGCGTTGACCTGAACTGCGAGCTGATCACAGCCTCTTCTAATCGCGCATCGTTCATTAACGATACTGCCACCACTCGCGAGATGGACTCCTACCTGCCGTACCCGGACTCCAGACAAACCACCTTCGAAGGAGTGATTCAATTCGCCTTCCCCGAGCATCCGATTCAGGTTGAAGAAACCGGGATCGATGAGAATACAGGGGAGATACGATACCGATACGCCCGTCCACCAAAGCCCGTCGCCTTCCTTGCCGGTGCAGGCTATAAGTCGGTTAAAACGGACCTGCCGGATACCGCACGTTCCCCGTTCGAGCTAGAAGACCACGTGAACGGATCGTGGGATGGACAGCTCGGTGTGATTATACAGCCGTGGACGTTGAGTATCCCGGTTTTTGCCGAAAGACAGTTCCGCGCTCCGTCGATTACCGAACGCTGCGGGATCGGTCCGTACTTAAACACTTCATTTCTTGGGAACCCCGAACTCGAGCCCGAGAAATCCCTCAAGCTTTCTGCAGGTATAAACCAGGTTATAATACCGGACCAGGAGCGGTGGTTTCACCTGTACTGGAGTATGTCCGGTTTCGTAAATATTATAAATGATTACATCTACTCCGAAAGGACAGGGGTGCACGATTATGGCCTGCCCCAGGTTACCTGGCGCAACGTTTCAGACGCCCGGGTAATGGGTGGCGAGGCGACATTATCTTTCTATCCGTTATTTTACCCCATAAGGGGATTAGGTATCATATCCAATGTATACTATCAGCAGGCCGATGATGTGAGTACTGGTACGCCTCTCGGCTGTATCCCACCTCTCAAAGGCGACGTAACCCTGCGGTACTACAACTTCTTCCTGGATGTCAACGTGTGGATGGAATGGGCCGCTGAGCAGGATCGTCTGGGTGCATACGAGACCGAAACACCGGCTCATCATGTCTTTAACGCAAGCCTCGAGCTGAACTTCTATAAATGGACAAGGTTTCCCCTCGAGATGAGCCTGAGCGTGAATAATATCTGCAACACCTACTACCAGGATCACTTATCCTGGACAAAGGACTACTACGGCCAGCCGGGCCGCTCGTTCGGCGCGTCAATGAGTGCCGGATTCTAGGAGGCCATTATGCCTAGATTACTGTTAGTGCTATCCCTTGTCTTACCGCTGAGCGTATCTGCAGGAACCGGCGTGATAACCGGACGAGTCAAGGATAATGATTCCAGAAAACCCATCCAGGGAGCGAAGGTTGCCCTTTACATAGATACCGTTCCCTTAATCGAGGTCTTTACAAATAAACGAGGCAGGTATAAAATCGAGGATTTTCCCTGCGGAGACTACGAGATTGAATTCTCTAAAGCCAATTACGAGACTGAACGTATCGAGGTATCTGTCCGGCAGGGGGAGAAAACAAGGGTGAATGTTCTTTTGAGTGTTTCAGGCCTATCTGATATAATACTGCCTGCCATCTTTTTGGGTGTGTTGGATTACAACACATCAGGAAGGTTCTTTACCCTTCCTTCGGCACGGGGAACCGTACCCATGCACACGGGTGTTTTCTGGGAGGATATGCCCGTTATCCCATCCTACCCTCTGGGACATTACGCCCCCTTGTTGCAGACCGAAAATACGGGATTGAAAATACAGACTTCAACATTCAACGAAAACCTGTGGTTTGCCGGACCGACAAACTCATCGGTAGACATCGATTGCCCCGATGTAAGATTCTCTTACAGCGAGACTTTATTCAACGTCCTGGGGACGGCTTCCTACGAATCGCAAGGGAACTCTTTCAGGACCAAGATGGCTGCAAGGCTCGCCGATAAAAATCAATATACAACAACGAAAAACCTTGCTGTCTTCGGTTCCTATAAAAGGTCCGGGAATATACGAGATGCCAATTCGGAGATACCTAACTCGGATTATAATGGCTTCAGCCTGGGTGGAAATGCCTGGCTTTATTCGCGCAGGTACAGCATGCTCGGGGTTGGTTTGAGATACCAGTTCTATCAGGCCGACTTGGGGGTTCCTGCAGATACCCTGACCCGATACAGCGCACTCGAAGACCAGCAAAGACACCTTCTCCTGGTTTCCGGGTCGATACCCCTTGTGATTGGCAGATATACTTACAGGTCAAGGTCCAGTAAATACTCCGGATATGAGGTATATACGCCCAATTCTATCCAAGTGGTTGTTGGATACCAGCATTACTCCGGTGCATTCCATACCGCAAGGCCCTATATCGAAGACACGAGATTTGAGCTCGATTCTAAAAACTCAACCCGAAACAGCGGTTACTTCGCGTCTGTCTACTCCGCTCTCCAGACGGGCGATAACAACTATCTCAAGTTTGGAGCAAGCGGGCTTCATGCTAACGTCTCCTCACGGCGTCAATACTTCCTTACCGAAGACTCCCTGAGCCGGGAGTTGTCCCTGGACAGGGTTCTGCCGGACGCGGTAAAGACAGATATCGGAGCATTCACGGAATACGCCTCTTTCTTTGACAACCGTAGCAGTCTGAGAGGAGGATTGAGATACGATCTTTCATCGTCGGGTTATTCTGCGACGCCCAGTTATCCAGGAGACACCTCGAGCAGTATGGACGGAGGGTTGAGCGCCTACATCGACTATGAGCTTCCGATCCTCTGGTGGCTTGACCTCCATACAGAACTGTCCACCATCTTCCGAGCGCCTACCGTGCTCGAGCGCTACACCAGGGGTGAAGGCCCGGGCACCTTCGATATGGGGAATCCCGGGCTGGAGCCTGAGCAGAGCTTTAATGGAAATTTAGGTCTGGGAGCACACGACGAGTCGCACAATTATTCCGCAAGCGTATCCGGGTTCGGCAAGCTCGTGCATAACTACATCTGTAAACAGCCTACATCGGGATTCGAGCGGGGCCTGCCTGTAGAGACCTGGGTGAATATCGAGCGTGCACGTTTCATGGGCGGGGGTATAAGCGTTTCCCTGAGACCTGCACCAGGGGTATCTATCTATTCCAGCTCGTCTTACGTGCACGCAGAGGATATGACCAGTGGTGAACCGTTTGCATCAGTTCCGCCCTTGAACGGATACGTAACTGCAGATTATTACGATGGATTTGTCTCCGCCGGCATTCAGATGAACTGGGCTGCGGGTCAGGAAAGGGTGGCGGCATCCGAAACCAAGACCCCGGGTTATGTTACGTTCGACGCCGACGCCGGGTTAAATCTCGGGAAGTTCTTTGACTACAAGTATTACTTGAATCTTCAGATCTCGGTTAATAACATCCTGAACGTCGATTATCGCAGCCATCTGTCCCTGGTAAAGGACTACTACGGACAGCCGGGTCGTACGTTCGAGGTCTCCCTGTGGGGAGATTTCTAAGTAAAGGAGGTAAAGATGATTACAAGCATGCTGCTGTTAAACACCAGCCTTTTTACTTCCTTCTCCCTTACCTGTACCCTTACCGGCATGATTTAATCGGTTATGAGTCAGTAAGGTATGCCGGGATAGAGATAAAACCCGCAGAAATCGTCAGACTGGATGCCAGCTTGGGGTATTGAACAAAATCAGCCGATCCCTAACCCTTCTCCCTGCCCTTGCGTACGAAGTAAGCCGCTGTCAGGCCAAAAAGAACGGTAAAGAATCCTGTCGCCCCTATTATCCAGCCCAGAGACAGGCGTGAGACCGTCACGCCAAACAGGTAGCATCCGCCGAGAAAGAGGATAATCCCGGGCCACATGAGAAGACGCGAGTTCTTCTGCACCCGATACCTTGTAGCCAGCCATGCAAATACGCTGAACAAGGCTACCGCACCCACGGCAATCAAAAAAGGCAGAAGTATCGGCAGTATCACTTGTTACCTCCTGCCTGACTCACACTCCGCGCAAGTTGACCGAGGAACAGAACTCCCAGGACGCCTGCAGCAGGGATACATATCAGTAGGAGGCCGCCGAGGAACATCAAGGGACTATTATGGATTATCAGGAGTACTACACCTGCCGCGAGTGCGGTACCAAGGGGGATAAAGCTCCACAACCAGCCCCTATGCGACCGTTTGAGCCTTTCGGGGTCGAGGAAGGGGAATAATTTGCCGATTCCAGGTTTCAGACGAACAACGATTATCAGCGCCGCAAAAACCAGGGCGGTAAACGCGGCTCCGATACACATGATGAGCAGAATGACTGCAACCCGGCGCATGTTGGAAGGATAGGGGGCTGGAAGTTAAAGTCAACCGGGATAATATTCACCACAAAGATCACAAACAGCCACGAACTTCAGTCCGCATACCACACAAGGCAGAGACTTGAAACCCAGAGCGAACAGAGTAATCAGAGGACTTATATTCCATCTCTGCGATCTCTGTGTTTGATGTTGCGTTTCCTTGACTTCTCACCTGCCCTACCTAGAATTTATGCAAACAACCATTCAGTCGGGAGATAGATGTCGTTATTTAAGAGAAAGATAGGTTTCGTATTCTCGGGCGGCGCGGCACGGATTGCCCAGGAGTGTGCGCTTACAGAAGCGCTAGTCGAAGGTCTGACTCCTTCGGGCAAGAAGATACGTCCGCACGTGCTGGCAGGGACAAGTTCGGGCGGGCTTAACGCCGTTGCCCTGAACGCCATACTCAAGACCAAGGACGGCAAGGCGTCCCGAGGCGAGGGCTTTGACTGGTCGGACTACAGGAACCTGCTGTTCGGTCTTACCGACAAGAAGATATTCGACGTAACCCCCTTCGGCATAGGAAGGATAATAGTAGAAAATATCCGCAAGGGTTATATCCTGGATACCGCTCCTCTGCGCGAACTACTCACCGGAACCTTGGAAAAGATGGGTTTCGATACCCTGGGAAGCCTCTATCTCCCTACCTATATCTCTATGGTTGACAGGAATACGGGTAAAACACACAGGCTATTTTCACGCGACGAGGACGCAAGTATACGTAACCTGACGCTTCTCGACGTTTTGATGGCAACCACCGCCATCCCTGTTGCGTTCAAGCCGGTAATGATCCCGGGGCTTGACTGCGAGTACTTCGACGGAGGGGTCGGGCGCGACAGCATACCTGTGGAGGCAATGCTCCACGAGAAATGCACCGACCTGTACCTGATATCCCGGATGCGCGGTGAGGAGACGATGGTCGGGGTAACCGCATTCTCCGAAAGAAGAAACCGGATACCCCAGATTCTATTGAATATCCTTTTGTCCATGGAGTTCATGATCGATGACCTCTTCGAGTGCGAGGTTGATATCGCCCCGCGCATCGCCCGCCGTGCATGGCTTTACCTGCCGAATCTATCCAAACAGTACCCCCTGCTGGATTTCAGCACACAGCATGAGCAGTACGAAGAGACACTTGCCTGGGCAAGAAAAAACGATCCCCTGCGTATTAAGAAGGCCCAGCGCAAGGCTGGGAGGAAACTGCGTTTCTTCCATCTGTTGGACTATATCAATCGTAAATAATCCCTCAGTGGACATATTTTCAGACATCGGGAAATATTGTATTGCAGATTGGTAAGTGTTCTGGAAACTAACGCTTAATCTTGCATCCCGGCAGGACTTGCTGCAACTCCTCCACGCCATCGGCACTGATCTCTGTATCCTGGAGCATGAGCCATTGAAGACCGCTTAAGGGCTTAAGCTTCCCGATGCCTTTGTCTGTGATTTTTGTTCCCGAAAGATCGAGTTCTGTCAGGTTAACAAGGCTTCCGAGATGAACCAATCCGGCATCGCTTATACCGGTGCCGTTCAGGTATAACTTGCGCAGTTCGACGAATCCTGAAAGGTAAAGCAGACCGGGGTTTGAGATGGATGTCCTTCCCAGATCGAGTTCGGTAAGCTTTATCATCCCGGCAAGGTCCCTTAAACCGGTATCGGTTATCCCGGTTCCCGCAAGGTTTAACCTGATAAGATGGCAAAGGTCTGCTATGTGTCCGGCACCTTTATCGGAGATTTCGGTGTTTGCAAGATAAAGTCCGGTAAGGTTCTCAAGCTTGGCAAGTTTCTTCAGGCCCTTGTCGGTGATAGCTGTGTCTGCAAGATCGAGTTCCCTCAGAATTGTTAATTTAACAAGATAATCTATGCCATTGTCGGTAACACCGGTCTTCCCCAGATAAAGTTCTGTAAGGCCCTTGAGTTCGGTAAGATAGTATAAACCTTCGTCTTCAATCCGGGTACCGTAAAGGTTCAGTACTCTCAGACCGCTCAAGTTCTCGAGGTGCCGGAGCCCTGCACTGGAAACACCGGTACCTGCCAGCTCCAGGTTTCTTAACTCAGTGAAGCGGGCGAGATACCTCATACCTGTATCGGTAAGTGCGGTATATGACAAATTGAGCCTAGAAAGATTCGTTAAATCCCCAAGGTAGATAAGACCTTCGTCGGACACGGCGGTGTATGAAAGATCCAGCCCCATTAGGTTTGTAAGACCTTTAAGGTTAACCAGCCCCAGATCGGTAGTTACGGTATAGGAGAGGTTGAGCTGCCTGAGGTTCTTGAGGTGTTCCAGCTCTCTAAGGCCTTCGTCGGTTATCTTGGTATCGTTGAGATTAAGCTCGCTCAGGTTAGTAAGACCCTTCAGGTAAACCAGACCGGCGTCCGTGATCTCGGTTCCGTCCAGACGCAGTACCCTGAGTTTGGTTAACCCCGATACATTGGAAAGCTCAGCGTCGGATATGGTCGTAAAGCTGAGATTCAATTCCCTTAGATTGGTCAGGTTTTTAAGGTAGGCGAAACCAACATCATCCTTTACGCCACTGTTTTGGGCATAGGCGACGGGGGCAAAAAGTATCGACAACATCAAGGTTATCTGTAGCAAAGACGCTGAGTTTTTCATTCTCTCCTCCTTGATGGATTGAAAGATATTAACATGATTGTAGCCGGCTGTCAAGTCAGTATTCCTTATTACAATTGCTCACAGGATAAAAAACACATCACAGATAAAAACCGAACGACTTTAAGTATTCTATTCCCAGCCCAGCTGTTTGAGCACTCCTTTGCCTAACTGTATGTCCGGGATTTCGGTGATTCGGAAGTAGATGCTCCAGTCGATACTGTCGCGCGCACCGGCCCGCGGAACAGGCCGCATCTCGAAGACCATTTCCCAGCAGTGAAGGCTCTTTACCACCTCAATGTTGTAGTTGGCCAGGTAGTCCTGCCAGGTACTCTTTGCCTCGGTCAGATTTGTGCTTGCCGATAATCCCAGATCGATTCCCCACGGAAGGTACAGGGTCGAAGCCAGGGACAGCATGTGGTCACCGTTCATGGTCCAGTTGTCTGTGATTGATATCCTGCTTTTTGAGAACCGCTCAAGGAATGTCTCTTCGGCCTCTTTCTTCATATCAGGCACTGAATCGCCAACCAAACTATCGAGCGTATCGGTCAGGGTATCAGCCGAAAACATCGAATCCAGCCACGCATCCTCCATCATCCCCAGTGAATCCGGGGCAGAAGTGGTATCTTCGAGGGATACCGTCTCTTCCCTCTTTCGTAAGCCGAACAGGGGAAACACGATATCGTCGATGTCGGCCGTGACGTAGGTGCTGACAGTAAAGCTATCCGTGTAGATATTGTATGAAACGCTTGCGTTTGCCGTTACAGGCATGCCTGACGGAAGATAAATCCTTGCATCCACCGTACCAAGGCTGTCGGTCAACAGGTTATAGCTGATGGAGGTGGAAAGATCGATGAGATTTTGCTTTCTCAGTCGGGTTGTGTCCCTTCTGTCCGTCAACTTGGTCTGGAAGCTTTGTCCGATGCTGAAGGTTACGTTGTGAGAATAGAGGGTGGTGTCGAATCTGGGGTAAACCAGCCAGGGGTGAATGGTTTCTGTGCGTGGTGTCAGGGAGTGACTTATGCGCGGGGTTACGGTATGGAGAAGCCCGTTCATGCCCAATGCGTATATGCCGAAAAGACGGTAAAGCTCTGTGCTAAACCCGTGGCTGAAGTTATAGCTACCTCCGCGTATGAGAGTGTCCACACCTGCGGCGTCGGTGTTCCATTGAAGGGACTGTCCTGCGCTGTAGGACTGATTATAGGTGTATGCCGAGAAAAACTTGTAGCTCCAGTTAAGATTCAGTGGTTGGTTGAAGCTTGTAGATCTCGTATCCTCCGCCTGCAGGGCGCTGTCTGCCGACAGGGTGTCCTGTATCCACTGGACATCGTGGGAATAGTCGTTGGAAATCCTGAAGCGTCCGAATCCCAACGAAAAGAAATCCCAGAGATTAACCGTGGGCCAGGAGAAGCTGAATGTCGGCAGGGTCATATCCCAGGAACCGGTCGCCAGATCGTCGTCGCGATCTGCGGAAAGCGACAAACCTCTCCCGAAGAGTTCTCGACTCAGGGAAATCTCGGAGTGGGTATGCTGTTCCCGATCTATCACCAGATTGGTGCTGTCCGGGTCTTCTATATAATCTTCGAGATAGGTACTGTCGCTTACGTAGTTGATGCTGGCTTTGGCCACCGTACCGTCGGGCAGGTAACTGGTGTTGCGCAGGTTGATTGTCCACCGTCTCTGACGCTGACCCGAGCCGGTGGGTTCGTTGATGTAGTTGCCGCTCAAGCGACCCTGAACGTATGGGGCGGATTGAGGGCCGTATTCCCAGTTAAACAAAGCCCCAGGCCGGAATCCCAATTCACTCAATATATCCAGGCTGAAGGTCGCGTCGGTATAATCGTTGGGCACCCAGTAGTAACGAACCTGTTTAGCATACCAACCTTCCTGTGAATTATGTCCGACCTTAAAAGGCATTATACCTGATTTACGGTCGGTACCTATGGGCAGATACCAGAAGGGGGCGGCTAATATAGGAAGTTTTAGACGCCTGAGGAGATTAATCCTTAGAAAAATGGGCTTGGATATGACCATATCATCGATCAGTACCTTGAGCTGTAGGCCGTAGAAATCGTAATGGGGTGGGGTGAGCTCGCAGGTTGTATAGTAACCGTTCTTAATCAGCAGCACGTCCTCCTCGACCAGCCATACACCTTTTCCGTAGAAGTAACCGTCCTCTATCCGGGTTCTGCCCTCCTCCATCATGCCCTTACCCGTCTCTACCGCGTAGTGCAGGATTGAGCCGGTAACTACATCCCGACCTGAGTGGAGTTCGGCTTCCTTGTGCGCGGTAAGTAGTCTTTCTGAGGTGGAGAAGGTGATGGAATCCGAGTGGACTTCTGTTTCTCCGTACTCTACCCAGCCGTTCCAGAGAAGCAGAACTCGTTCCTCTTCCGGATAAAAGATCAGCGTGTCGGCGCCGAACTTGACCACCGAAACCCCCGCCTTGAAGGAATCCTGTATGATGGTATCGGAAGGAAGGGAATCCGGGCTGGACTCCGCGGTTGCAGCCGGCTCGATCTGTGCGGCAAGAAGAAGTAAGAGGACCAAACCCTACCTTGCCTCGAGTATCTGAATGCCGATCTGTCCCACTATTGCCAGAACCTTGGCCTGCTCGTCCAGTTCGCCTTCGTGAAGCTGGATATGTGTCGGGTCGGCAGGGAGCTGTCCGAACGTCGCGTCGGCAGGCACCCAGGTGTCCCCTGTCCAGAATGAGTTCCAGGCGTGGTAGTAGAACGCTCCGTCCAAATACACCAGGCCCACATTAATCTTGGTGGGAATCCCGGCGGCTCTCCCCAGAGCGGCGGTCAGTATGGCGTGCTCGTTGCAGTCACCCTGGCGGGTTGCAAGTACTTCGACTGCGGATGGAACGGAGGCCGTCGCCCTCTTGGTCAGGTTATTGTGCACCCAGTCAACCAGCTTTGCGGCCGCGGTCACGGCGTCCTTCTCATCGCCGACTATCTCTAGGGCCTTGTTCCTTATCTTCTCGTTGTCCTTCTGGATGTATATGCTCGAACCCAGGAACTCGGCAGGTTCGGTTAAAGGCAGCGGAGAGCCGGACATCGAGGAGGTATCGGGCAAGGTTATGGTCAACTCGATACCTTCTGGAAGGTCTATTTTCCCCTGGGTTTCAGAAGACAGTGAAAGCTCCACCTCAGGAGGTATACCGCTTACTAGCAACTTAATCCTGGACAGACCACGTGGATTCTCTATAGGTTTATCCGGTTGGACCGCAAAGAAGCTGAGTAAATCAAGCTGGACCGGTGCGGGTATCTCCGCAAGCGCCCGGGTTCGGGATTCACGTATGGCAAGTATCTTCGGTTTCTGTATCTCCTTTAGACTCGACCCAGTCGAATCCAGCCACACGTCGTTTGTCATCGCAAGAAGGGTGGTTTTGAAGTGCATGGCGGGTATCTTTTCATCATCTATCTCCACCGCCTCGGGCCCTATCGTCTTGACTGTAACCGGGATGAAGCGAAGCAGAGTCGGCTCGAAGATGGTTACCTTGAACTTATCTCCGGGCTGGGGATTCTTTGCAAGTACCCATTTTCCAAGGGCGGGTGTTATTAACCCCTCGCCTTCGATCGGAATCTCTTTAGTCTCCTTTGTGCCAGCGCTTTCGACCGTGATTATTAATAAATCTTCATCGCGATAACCCTCGGCGTAGAAGGTCGTCTGTCTGGATGAGATGTCTGAAGTAAAGGTAATAAGATTATAGTTCGTATCGGTTTCTGCAATCATATTGGTAGAGAACTCTTCATGCGAACCCAGCATCTCGAGCTTCATTACCGACTTCTGTGTGAACCTCAAGGTAGAAGAGTCAAGAATCTCCTGGCGCGAGTAGAGGTAGCCTATCTTTGCATCCTTAATATACATGCCCATCCAGTCCTCTGAGGCAACGATTCCTTCAGTCGGCTCAAACTGGGCGGCTTCGTGCTTGCCCGAACCGCAGGCAAGCAAGAGTACTAATACGGGTAAGATTCTCTTATACATAGCAGAGTATATGACAGGCTCCTGGGCTGTCAAGACTAGTTTTACAAATCCATACACCTTGGTGAATATACCGACGACCTAACTACTGTATGCGCCTGGCCTTTTCGAATTACATTATGTATACCCCCAAAGATTTTTACTAAAATGTAGATTCGCATGTTAATGTGCAACAATATCTGAGTTGAGATGAAATCCATCCTTGTAAACGAGCTGCCTTGATCAGACTTAAGGCTTAATGGTCAATTAGCTGATATTCAACCCCTTAAAGTCACTGAAATGTCTGTTAGGTTATTTTGCGATACACCTGAAGATTAAAACATATCTATTGTTCGGTTACTCATCCTTCGGATGCATATCCTGTCCGCAGCATACGAGTGTTCCGGCACCTTCCTTGGTTACCAGAACCTCCTGACCGCAGATATCGCATACGTAGGTTTTTCCTTCTTCAGCCATTTTTGTCCTTTCCCCGTAACATATACCCCAAAAGGTTGGAAGTCTCTATGCGGAGTGCCGATCCGGAATTCCCCCTTTTCCAATAGGGAAATTATTAAAAATTCATATAAATCAGTTATCATCCGAACCCGCACAGGTCTGACACAATCCGTGATATGTAATATCTGTATACTTGACCTCGAAAGGTTTACCCATCACCATGACTCGCGTGTCTTTTTCTCCTTCCGATTCGATGTCGAATAGCCTTCCGCATTTGACGCAAAGTGCGTGATCGTGAGGTGTTAGGTCCGGTTCAAAACGTCTGCATCCGGAGGTGCAACCCAGTTCCCTGATCTCTCCGAGCCTGACCAGCATGTTAACAGTATTGTATACCGTAGCCCTTGAGATGTTCGGTTGTTCCCCCTTTACATCCCGGTATATCTCTTCGGCTGTGGGGTGAATGGGATTTCCGATAAGGTACTTTAATATCTCAAGGCGCTGAGCGGTGATCCGCATTCCGTATATTCGGCATTTTCTGACGGTTTCTTCAACACTTATCACGATTAGATTGAATTCTAAACTAAAACCTCCGGTTGTCAAGGAGAAAGGATTTCACCCGTGATTTGAGCGAATCTTTATTAACAGGTCTATATAGGTCGCGAAGTTTGTATATAGGTTGCTAAGTCTTGACTGAATCATTTTTTTGAATAGGATTAGGTATGAACGCGACCAGAGGTAAGGACTGGAAAGGTTATCCTGATCTTTTTCTGCCTAAGTATGTTTCGATGTTCCCCAAAGGGTATGTGATTGATCTGGGGGCATGTACGGGCAGTAAAGGCGATAATGCAATCTTCCTTGCAGAGCACGGGTTCGAGGTGGAGGCCTTTGACCGCAACACCAAGCTCATAAACGAACTGCAGGAATACGCCAAGGGAAATAATCTTACCGTCAGGGCAATCCGCAATGAATTGACTACACTGACTATCATACCCAAGCGTTACTCGCTGGCGCTCCTTACGTGGTCGCTTATGTATATCCGCAAGGGTGAACGTGCGGGGTTGGTGAAGATGGCAACCAAAGGACTTATTCCAGGCGGATACATCTACCTTTCGGCATTCTCCACAGAAGACCCCGGTTTTCTGATCTGTAAGGATAAACTCGATGAGATTGAGGAAAGAACCTACTTTGTTCCTACCCGAAAGATGCCGGTTCACTTCTTCGATTTAGATGAGATGAAGGAACTGGTCGATGGCCTCGAGATAGTCGCGGTTAAGGAAGGCATAGAGAAGGACCCCAATCCCAAGGATGACCACTTCCACGGCGTAGTCGAACTCCTGGCTAAGGTTCCGGACAAGTAAGTTTTCTCCCTCTCAACTTTTTTTAATTTCACCTGCCTGAAACATATCATGGACTTGACACCTCTCGCCGGTATCCTATAATACCCTACATGCCTATAAGGGAGTTTAGATGCCGCAAATGCGGCAATGTTTTCGAGTTCCTTGTATTGAAAGATTCAGACAAGAAAGGGCTCCGCTGTCCTTCGTGTAAGGCCAAGGACCTCGAGGTCATGTTATCGGTCTTTGGGGTCGCGGGTGCGGGGAAAAAGTCCGATTCATCATCCGGCGGGGGCTGCGGCACCTGTTCGAGCGGCAACTGCTCGATCTGCGGTTTATAGCGTACCCCAACAGCTAAAGGATATCTTAGATTTATCCCTCAGACCGATAAGTAGGCAAGGAAGGGTGTTGAATAATCCCGTTTGAGTTTCTTCCTTGATTGTTCGTTGTTCCGTTAACCATATCGCATTCATCGGGATGAGTTTGGTTTCGAATTGAGTGTTGAGGACGTTTATTGCTTGACAAATACTACAGCGCAGGGCATAATAGATCAGTAGGAAAAAGGAGGACACGTGTGAAACGAATTACCGCTGTGCCTTTGGTTATTGTGATAATCATCGGTTTAAGTACATGCGATGAAAACCAGCCGCCGTCTGTTCCTGAGATAACGTCTACCGATACACTAATCGAATCCGAGGGACAAGTTTTACTCGAAGCTTCCTCAGAGGATCCTGACGGGGACTTCATTAACTGGTTATGGAAAGGGGAAGGATCGTTCAATTCTACCACTGACGCCGCGGTAGCCTGGATTGCCCCGGAGGTTCCCGATACCCATAAGGCAACCCTTACCGTTACCGCAGACGACGGGAAAGGGGGTCGATCGTCGGCTTCAACCGACATAACCGTTACCCCGCGGGAGATAACAGGAGATACCTTCGATGTGGTGATAGGAATCGGTGAAGATTTTCGCGATCTTCCTTTCTATTATACTTTAGAGGAGGATTTCTACAGATTTCAGGTTCTATATCCCGGTTCCGAGATCGATTCGTCAGGCAGAATCACTCAGATATCGGTAATGTCTCCTTCGGATGTCCTGGAGGGCAGCTTTCACAGCTTCAGGATTTACATGGTGGAGGTTGAGCGCTACGCGCTCTCAACTTCCTTCGAGGATAACTACGAGGGTGAGCAGGCCAGACTCGTTTACCAAACCCAGTCTATAACCTATCCGGAGACAGGGGATGAGTGGTTTAATATCGAACTTGCCAATCCCTTCACCTACGATCCGGGTAAAAATCTGTTGATCGAATTCTACTGGAAAGGGTCTACAGGGGTTAGCGTACCTACCTACGGCTACCAGACCACGTGCTCAAGAAGCAATGGAAGCGAGTTTGAAGACGCTGTTGACGGGAATCCTTTACAATGGGCGTTGTATTTGAAGTTGGGTTTTGAGCGCTGAACTTGACTTACGATATACCCAGCCTATACTCACCGAAAAATGGAAAAATCTAAACCGGAGGAATGCGTGAAGAAAACTACGCAACTCAAGAAGATGATTAATGAAAAAAGGGCGGTGGTGGCGCCGGGGTGCTACGACGTGCTTTCGGCAAAACTCATAGAAGAGGCCGGATTCGAGCTTACCCAGGTTTCGGGTTTCGGTGTTTCCGCCTGCCTTCTGGGAAAGCCCGATGTTGGACTCCTGGGCTGGAACGAGGTGGTCAATATGACCTGGCGGGTTTGTCAGGCGCTTGACATACCCGTGATGGGTGACGGCGACACCGGATTCGGCAATGCGCTCAACGTCATCCGTACCGTGCAGGATTTCATCCAGGTGGGCGCTGCAGGGGTCAATCTGGAAGATCAGGTGTTCCCCAAGCGCTGCGGCCACATGGAGGGAAAGCAGTTAGTCAGTGAAGAAGAGATGGTTAAAAAGTTAGAGGCCGCGGTGGAGGCCCGCAAGGACCTCGATCCCGACTTCGTGATAAACGCCCGCACCGATGCAATCGCGGTTTCAGGCTACGAGGACGCCATCCACCGCTCCAACGCATATGCGAAAGCGGGCGCTGACATGATATTCCTGGAGGCACCTACCGATAAGGAGATGATCCGCGACGCTGTAAAAAAGATCGATGCACCCATATCCGTCAACCTTTTCGATTCGGTAGTAGGCGGTAAGACACCCTTGATACCCATCGAGGAACTTAAAGAGCTGGGTGTAGCCCGTGTATCGGTGCCTGTGGGCACCATATTCGTGGTTACCAAGTGGATGCGCGAGTACCTGAAGGTTCTTGCCGAACGCGGAATCATGCCCGATAGGACCGACCTCCTTTGTACCTTTGATGAGTTCAAGCGGTTCGTGGGACTTCCCGAATACAAGGAGTTTGAAAAACGCTTCCTGCCCCGCTCCATAGTCCAGCAGAAGTATAAGGGGGAGTAAATGGGGAAGACTCTGGCGGAGAAGATACTTGCCAAAAAAGCCTGCAAGTCCGAGGTCGATGCAGGCCAGATAGTGCAGGCCGCCGTGGACGTGGCTATGTCCCATGAGAACGGACGCATGGTCAAGAAATCTTTCGAGAAGATAGGCGTGGATAAGGTATGGGACCCCGAAAGGATTGTTATTATCTTTGACCACCGGGTACCTGCCGAGTCCGAACGCACCGCTATAGGACAGAAGGAACTGCGCGAGTTCGTTGCCGCCCAGGGAATCGGCAACTTCTACGATATCAACGTGGGTGTATGCCACCAGGTGCTGGCCGAGGAAGGATTCTCCAGGCCGGGCATCCTTCTGGTGGGAACCGATTCACACACCACCACCGCAGGTGCGCTTGGGGCATTCGCCACAGGCATAGGAGCTACCGAGATGTCTGCGGTATGGGCCACGGGAGAGTTGTGGCTCAAGGTGCCGGAGACACTCAAGATAGTAGTTAACGGCAAGCTTCCAGACGGTGTGTACTCAAAGGACGTAGTCCTCAAGGTCATAGGCACCATCGGTTCGGACGGGGCCGACTACAAGGCCATGGAGTACTCGGGTCAGGCTATCTCGGATATGACCGTAGCCTCCAGGATGGTTATCTCTAATCTGTCCATGGAGGCAGGGGCCAAAACAGCGTTCATTATCCCGGATAAGGTGACCGAAGCCTACGTCAAGCCCCGTGCCAAAGGCGCATACGAGATGCTCGTACCCGATCCCGACGCTAGTTACCTGTCCGAACACACCTTCGATGTGTCAGACCTCGAACCCCAGCTTGCGTGCCCTCACCAGGTGGATAACGTCAAGGGTATCACCGAAGTCGCTGGAACAAAGATAGACCAGGCGGTTATCGGCTCTTGCACCAACGGTCGATTAGAAGACCTGCAAGAAGCGGCACGCGTGCTGAAGGGTGAGAAGATTAACCCCGGTGTCCGTTTACTCATCGTTCCTGCATCCTGGAGCATCTACCGCGAAGCACTAAAGCAGGGAATACTTGAGACCTTGATCGACGCCGGAGCGGTTGTTCTCAATGCCGGCTGCGGCCCGTGCCTTGGCGCACACGAGGGATGCCTTGCTCCCGGCGAGACAGCGGTCACCTCAACCAACCGCAACTTCCAGGGCAGGATGGGTTCGGCCCAGGCTTACCTCTACCTGGCGTCCCCGGCAACCGTGGCGGCATCGGCAATCGAAGGCAAGCTTGCAGACCCGCGTAAATATCTGGAGGCCTGAATGGAACCTGTAAAAGGAAAGGCATGGGTATTACCCGACGACGTCAATACCGACGTCATATTCCCGGGACGGTACATGTCGGTAACCGATGCAGAGGAGACCCCGAAATATTTATTCGAGACAGTTTATCCCGACTTCCGGGAAAAGGCCAAGCCGGGCGACGTTATCGTTGCAGGCAAGTACTTCGGCTGCGGCTCCTCCCGTGAGCAGGCGGCCACCGCCATTCGATACTTCGGCATAGGCTGCGTGGTTGCCGAGAGCTTCGCCCGCATATTCTACCGCAACGCCATTAACCTCGGTCTACCTATCGCGGTTGTCCCCGGTGTTACCGACCACGTCTCCGAAGGCGAGGAGATAGAGGTCGACCTCGAGGCCGGGAAGCTCAAGAACCTGACCACGGGCAAGGAACTCTCATTCGAGCCGCTGCCGGAGTTCATCCTCGACCTCATCGGCCAGGGTGGACTGATACCTGCAACGCGGAAGAAACTGGGGATCGAATAGTATATCCTCAGATAACGGTACCGGGCATTAATCCCCGGGTCTTGTAGCGAACAACACCCGTCACTTGCCAGAGCCGCTCAACTAAGTATACTAGACAGCGATGAGACGGACGCTTTATGATGTAAAGAGTCAGGTACAGGTACCCAGGGTGGCGTTAATAATCCTTTTCATGTTGGGTGTGTTAGGACCGTTGCGGGGACAGGAAGAGGAAGAACCGTTCGGCAGTATCGGGATTGCCTGCGAACCGAGGGATGTTTCTATCTGGCTGGACGGGGATCTGATGGCGTTTTCAGCGCCACACCTTATCGAGAAGGTTAAGCCAGGCATCCACAAGCTCATAATATCCAGGCCGGGTTACAGGACATGGCGGGATACGGTAAGGGTAATGGTCGATGAGTTGACCTCTATCGATGCCGTACTTGACAGTGTTGAATACGACGGGGAGTGCTTCATAGAGCATAATCTACCGCACTTCTATGATTTAGATCACGAGGCTATACCCATCGATCTGTCGGCTTACGGTTCACCCGGCATTGCTTCCTGGGAGGTTTCCATACTGGATATGTCCGGGAATACCTTTCGCAGGCTTGGCGGGAAACGTTCGCCTCCGGACGAGGTTCTCTGGGACGGCAGGGCGGACGATTCCACAAAGACCCTGACCGTTGGGGACCCCTACACCTATATATTTAAGCTGACAATGAAAAAAAGCGCACAGAAACGAAGGGTAGGAAATGAGATTAAAATTAACGGGATAACGTATGAGAATACCGTTATCTTAGAGGAAGGCAAGCTGGATTACATCGGCATGATACCTCCTCCTATTGTAACCCGCTACTACGATTACGTTATCCGTCGATTTGAAATCAAAGGTTATTCGCGTTTAACCCTGGTCGCACCTACTGCGGAACGAGCACGGCCGATTATCAAATACCTCTCGGAGAACCTTCCCTATGCCAGACTCAACACCGTTATCGATTCCACCTGCTCGCGGGTGGAATTCATACTGGATTGAGGGAACATCTTATTCTTAATCAAGCAGCAAAACCTAACGTCGTCTTCCCACCATGTAAATAGTCATAGGGTTCTCCTCAAAATCGTATGTTCGCAATAATTGCTGAATCTCAATTTCTTCGGACTGAAACAGAGAATCACCCGTAACGCAACCGCGAATTTGTTGGCAAATATATTGAATGTCCTTCTTTAAGTAAAAGGATTGTAATTGTTCACCGTATCGAAAATTAAGTCTATCACGTGCCATAGGAGTTGATTCAGCAAAATCAACTATTAGTTGTCCATCTTGTTTTCCGTATTGGTACAACAGAGGGGCAACTCCCTTCAAGATAAAAAATGGTAAATCATAAAATACATACTTTCTAAATTCAGGTTCTTCAAATTTCAAAGCGAACTCCACCATTCTCTGTAGAGTGCTTATTACTCGCCTTGGGTTTTTACTACTCCGTATTATATCCAACTTGCTTCCTGACCACATATCGTCTAACATTTGTTTGTATTCTTTCGGCGCTTCTTGCTCAACAAGTGATGTGTACTTCTGGATTAGGAAGCTTTTGATTTTGTCGTCATCTGGTATAGGAATTCGAAACCAACGATCGACTAATTTCTCTAAATACCAGTATCCGTCTACTTCCGTATCCTTTCCGAAACGAGCGGTAATTGCATCTGCTATCACGACTTCATCTAGTGCAACAACAAAAATGACCCTTTCACTATTAAAGAAAAACCTTAGATTTTCAAGAAATTGAAGTGCTTTATCAGGTAGGCACCGATCAAGGTCGTCGATAAGCACAACAAGTTTTGTCTTTTTTTTATCGTTGAGACATCTGCTAACGAGGACT
Source organism: Caldifarciminota bacterium (assembly GCA_014729665.1). Lineage (GTDB taxonomy): Bacteria > Hydrothermota > Tepidihabitantia > B3-TA06 > B3-TA06 > WJJO01. Next base: position 13,890 of record WJJO01000314.1, on the reverse strand, counting down.
TCAAATTCCTCGTGTAACTCCTTTTCTGCTCTCTTCCAAATATTATAGATCTTTCCCCCACTTGGTTTGAAACTTAAAAAACCGGGAATCCCGATTGTCGTGGATGAAAGAAGCGTGTCAAGAGTTTCTAATAATTTCTTCCCAGTGTTCTTTATCTTCGACTTTAATCCACCAAAGTGATCAATGACCGCAGATACAAGAGCCAAAGAAAGATCCATACGTTCAGAGAATTTCCACAACTCAATACGACCAATAACCTCTAGATTGTCTCCCCCTTTAATTCCTTGTTTAAGACAATCGAGAAAGCTAGACTTTCCTACCCCCCACTCCCCCGTAACGGCAATTACATACGGTGGTTTAGTAGCTTGCAAATCATTTACAAATTTACTTATCAAATCTTCAAATCCAAACTTATCTTCCTCAATTGTCTTTATCTCACTATGTCTGAAGTAATTGATCGTAATCGGATTCGATGAATCTTTCATGTTGTTACCTCCATTATAAGGAAAAGTATATTAGTATCATTTAATGTGTCAATGTCTGCTACTATTTCATTGCATTGTTTCTTATCAGAAAGGGCTTGACAACTTTCTATTTTTAGTTATCCTATCTTAATTGGAATCAGGAAACAACTAGGCAAGTTCCTACTTGCCAAATGGTTAAGTACAAGTAGGACCATATCTGGCCCTCAAGATAACCCCGAGGTCCATGGTGGAGCTTTCATGAATTGCAAAACCAACTCGGTGGTAGGAGGCATAATGAGTCGGAAGATAACGTTATTAATACTATTAGGAACGTTTTTAACTATTTCTACCTACTGTTCCAAGCCTTATAACCTGGTGGTAACCAACCGTTATGTAAATTTCCACCTGCGTATAGATGTTGAATCCAAAAACGGAGTTAACGATTTCCATATGATTATTGGCGGGGTTGATACCTTCGATTTGACGCTGAATTACTTTGCCCCTGTGGATAAGTATCCGGTTGACCCGGAGCCTAAGCAAGAGATTTTCTTCAAAATGCCCCTTCCCGCAGTGAATTCTTCCCTGATGCTCTGGGAGTTCAACCCTCCGTTAACCAAGGGTTCATGGTGGAACTTCGGTCTTGCCCACATGCAGACAGGGCTCAAGATTACTCCGGTTATCGCCTACTGGACATACCATGCCAAGAAATCCACGCCTATTGCTATTTTACCCTTCCCTTTACTGGTTTGGGAATCCTCGGCAGACACCGTAATAGCAACCGTGCAGAATTCGGCTGAACGAAACGATACAATCTTCGATATATTCGAACTTTACGGTACGAAGGATACACGCAAGGACATTGAAGTAAAACGGAGTTACGCATACACATCGAAGGGATACGATATGTTTGATCTCACCTGGGATAATCCTGATTATGACTCCCTGGAGTGGGTTGAAGTCGAAGGGGATCCTATTACAGTAACCAAGGACGGTACCGCCGAACTTAGATTTGATGATTTCGACCCCAAGGATTACAGCATCATACTGGTTAAGTACACCGTAACACGCGCGGGTGAGGAAGAACCCTTGTACTACCTCGTTGATCAGGTGGAGGTGCGGAAGGTAGACCGGCCAAAGGAACAGTAAGGCTTACATCCAGGGTAATGCAGGATTTGTGAAAAGCCATAACTGACGCTTTAGAGGAAGGGGCAGGATAATCCGGAAGCTGTGGACATTGGTTGATTCACCTTTACTGTTGACAGAGAAATAATCCAATAGTAGTATCATCCATGAGGATCTACGACTTCATACGCGGCAAGAAGGAAGGGGAAACGAATCATCCTGAAGATATAAAGCGATTCGTACGAGGCTACGTTGAAGGTAAAGTAGCCGACTACCAGATGTCGGCATGGTTGATGGCGGTCTGTTTCAACGGCTTGGGGGACGAGGAGCTTGCGGCTTACACAGAAGCGCTTATAGATTCTGGGGAAAGGTTCGATCTTTCAGGCATTCGGTGTATCAAGATAGATAAGCACTCTACAGGCGGTGTGGGGGACAAGGTTTCAGTAGCCCTTGCCCCGCTGGTAGCCGCCTGCGGTGTGACGGTGCCCATGGTTTCGGGCCGCGGTCTGGGGCATACCGGTGGGACCCTGGATAAACTGGCTTCTATCCCCGGTTTCCGGACAGACCTTTCCACTGAGGAGTTCAAGCAAAACCTCGCAAATGCAGGTGTGGCAATGATGGGGCAGAGCGTGCGGATGTGCCCTGCCGACGGCGCTATATACTGCCTGCGGGACGTTACCTGCACCGTGGAGTCCATCCCGTTGATAGCGGCGTCGATTTCTGCAAAGAAGATTGCCGAAGACGCCCAGGGCCTTGTGCTTGACGTGAAGGTCGGCGACGGGGCGTTCATGAAGAACGAGCGGGATGCAGAGGGGCTTGCCCGAAAGATAATCTCGGTAACCAAAAGATTCGATTTGCGGACCAAGGCGGTCCTGTCCGACATGAGTCAGCCGCTTGGGAAGGCTGTCGGAAACGCCCTGGAAGTGGAGGAGGCCGTGTTGTGTCTTAAGGGAGAAGGTCCGCCCGATTTGAGGGAACTTGTTCTTACACTTGCAGCCCGTATGCTTTCCCTTGCCGGACGCAAGCAGGGTGATGCAAGGAAGGAGACCGAGGATGCCCTGGATTCGGGAAAGGGGCTGAATAAATTCATCGAGATGGTTCGGCTTCAGGGGGGTAACCCGGCTGTAGTTGAGGATTACAAGCTACTGCCACGGGCCGAATTCAAGATTCCGGTAACCGCTGAGAAGGAGGGTGTTTTCCAGAAGATAGACACCTATAAGATAGGCATGTTAGCAGTTGAGCTAGGAGCCGGTCGTAGGCGAAAGGAGGATAGTATTGATCCTGCAGTCGGTTTTAAGATCAATAAAAAGATCGGTGATGAGGTCGAGAAAGGGGAACCGCTGGCGTATGTGTACGCCAACGACGAGACTTTAGGACAAAGAATAGCTCGCGAGTTGAAAGGCTGTTTCGAGACAGGTGATGAAGCGGTTTTGCCACCGCCTTTGATAATCAAGAAGATATCCCCTTAGGTCATTGACGGCTAAAACATCCGGTACGAGCCGTGGGTGTTATCCCTACCCCCCTTGACAATTTCGGATGATACCCTTAGACTAGATAAAACAACCAAAACTGGAGGAGTGCAATGGGTATACGCACGAGATGTGCGGGGGATAGGCGTTTCAAATACTTATTACTTACATTTTTGTTACCGCTTAATCTCTCGGCTCAATCCGTGAAGCAAGACTCCCTGCAAACCGTTGCAGACAGCCTGCACGCAGTCGGGGATAGTTTGATAAGTACGGGAGAGTATTCACAAACGATAGAAGTAGTGCAAAAAGAAATTGACCTTCGTCGAAGGGTTACTGATTCAGAGGGCGAGGTTAAAGCCTTAAATCAGATTGGCCGGGCATTCAACGGATTGGGTACCACGGATTCAGCTTTGTTTTACGCAGATAAGGTTTTGAGTCTGGCAGATACGACAAGGGATAGTGCTGAGATAGGCCAGGCTTATCATACGAGGGGTTATGCATTTGCCGAGATGGAAAGATACGAAAAAGCAATCAGCGAATATCAAATAGCCGTGAATATCAGGCTTGCACATGGTGACAGCGTTGGAGCAGCTTCTTCATTAAATAACATCGGTAATGTCTATAAGAATTTGGGCGACTACCAGAAGGCGCTTGAGAACCATGAGAAGGCCTTGGAGATAAGGCTCAAGGTTTTAGGGGCTGAGAATCCTCTTGTAGCCGCAACTTATTACAACATAGGCGTTACCTATAATTACCCCCTAGATAACTATGATAAAGCCCAGGATTATTATAAGAAGGCACTGGAATCTTATTACAAAGACCTGGATATCAAGCTCAAATCCCTCGGACCTGAGCACCCTGATGTGGCCATAATCTATAACGACATCGGGAATATCTATCATCAACTTCGTAACCCCGAGCGCGCCCTCGAATATATACAGAAAGCCCTTGACATTCGTCTGAAAAGCCTTGGGCCAGAGCATCTTGATGTTGCCCAAAGCTATTTCAAGATGGGTGTGGTTTACGAACGGCTGAATAAATTCCAGAAGGCGCTTGAGAATCATGAAAGGGCTTTGGAAATCCGATTGAAGATGTTAGGCTCCGATCATCTAGATGTAGCCCTGAGTTATGGTTATATTGGTCGACTTAATGGTTGTATCAGGAATTATCAAGATGCCCTAAAGAGTTATCAAAAGAAGTTGGAGATTATTCTTAAAGCTTTTGGCGCAGAACACCCTCGTATAGCGGATTGTTACGAAAGTATAGCGGAAGTCTACCAAAGCCTTTGCCAATATCAGAAGGCGTTGGATTATTACCAAAAAGCCTTAGAGGCTTTATCCAAAGCATCAGGATTGGAGTACCCCGATGTGGCTGAAGTTTATAAAGATATCGGTAAGGTCTATAACGATCTGGGTGATTACCAGAAAGCCCTTGAGTATCACCATAAGGCCTTAAAGGTTTTAATTGAAGCCTTAGGACCAGAGCACCCGGACGTAGGGGAAAGTTACAGGGTGCTTGGTTATATGTACGGGGAACTTGGTAATCATGAGAAGAGAGATGAGTATTTACAGAAATCGCTGGATATTAAGCTCAAGGATCTGGAACCCGAAAGTATGGAATGGTGGGACTACGGCATGATAGGAATAGTCTATTTCGATATAGGGGATTATGAAAAGGCACTTGAGTATGAGAAAAAAACACTGGATATTAAACTCAAGACTTTAGGACCAAAGGATCCAAGCGTTGCTATAAGTTACGGATGGCTTGCCTCAATTTATCGCAAACTTGATGATAACGAGAGAGCCTTGGAATACTCTAAGAAGGAGCTTGATATAAACCTGAAGGTATTTGGCCCTGAGCATCCTAGGGTCGCCTTAGATTACTATTCCATAGGCGGCTTCCATATCTCGCTAGGTAACTACCAGAAGGCACTCGAGTATTTGCAGAAGTCCTTGGATATCAGTCTTAAGAGCTTTGGTACACAAGGTATGTATGCTGGGATGATCTATTCTTATGGAACCGGTGGAAGCGTTAGTCTTACCGATGCACTTATTGAAGACATTGGCCAGGTTTATATGGAGATGGGTGCTTATGACAAGGCACTTAAGCATTTCCAAAGGGCTTTGAATATTCGACTGGAAGCTATTGGTGAAGACAATCCTCGTATTGCAACGAGTTATCTGAGTATTGGCAAGGCTTATCAAGAACAGGGGGAGCTTGACTCGGCCCTGGTTTATTACAAAAAGTCAATAGAGGTGTTCGAGGAATCCCGAGGCAGGTTGAAGTCCGAGGAACTGCGTGTCAGCTATACCGAGACGGTAACCGACCGTTATGAATCAATAATCTCTCTCCTTCTCGATATGCAACGCTACGAAGAGGCGTTCGAGTATATGGAACGCTCCAAGTCCGCCTCCCTGAAGAAGGAGCTTGACGAAACCTACGACATAGACTTCGGGCAGGGCACCATACAGGAGAAGATTGAAGAAGCCAGGAGACTGGCAACCAAAACCAACGTACTGGAAAGCCAGCTTATTGAAGAACAGCAGAAGGCTGACTCTTTACAGAACCAGACGAATATAGAGAACCTGTCCACCCTGTTAGCAGACACCAAGGCAGAGTACCTGAAGGTTGCCGCTGAAGTGCGTACAGATCCTGACTATGCCTTTACAGTTCAGGTGCATCCCACAGATCTTGGTTCAATCAGCAAGGACCTGCCTGCAGGACAGAAGCTTCTGATGTTCTATTCGGGAGAGAACGAGCTTTACCTGTTCCTGATATCCCCAGGTGGTGAGTACGAGGTGCGTTCAGTTGATGCAGGCAGGGATTCTGTGACCGCATTGATTCATACATGCAGGGAGTTCTGCGGTCCTGATTACTTACTACGACTACTGCGCAGCGGCAAGATGCGCGGCTGGACATGGGAGGATGACGACAGCGAACTCTACGCAGAGGAGATAGCACCTTTCAAGGAGGTATTAACAACCCTGTATTCACTCTTGATACAGCCCCTGGAGGAAGAGCTCGAGGAGGCAGAGATAGTTACGTTCATACCATCAGGGGAACTCTACTACCTGCCCTGGGGCGCACTCATGGACGACGACAACTTATTCCTTACAGAGCGTTACAACTGGAACCTTCTGACTTCCACCGAGCTTTTAGAATGCATATTCCGGAAACAGGGAAAACAGAAGAAGCTTAAGTCACTTGCGTTGGTTGGTAATCCTAAAGGTATAGACCCTCCCCTCCCATCTGCCGAGGCCGAGGTAACCTCTATTGGAGGAACATACAGGAAGTCTAAGACATATATCGGCAACAGTGCCACAGAACCCCAGGTTATCAAGGTATCCCCTGACGTGCAGGCTCTGCACCTTGCCACACACTGTGTATTAAAGTCGGATAATCCATTGGATTCCTACATTCACCTTGCTAGTACAGATTCTACTGACGGACATTGGACAGTGGAGGAGGTTTGGGGGCAGTCCTGGGATAAGATGCAGTTGGTAACGCTTTCGGCATGCCAGACAGCCTTAGGGGGCGAACAGCCGGGGCTGGAGTTTGTTAGTATGGCCAAGGCGTTCTCTTTAGCGATGGAGGGACCGCCTGCAATAGTCGCGACATTATGGTCAGTGGCGGATGAGTCCACAAAGGAGTTCATGATAACCTTCTACGAGGAGCTGAAGGATAACCCCAAGTCCGAGGCTTTACGCAAGGCCCAGTATCAGCTAATACACAGCGAATACGCCCACCCCTTCTTTTGGGCGCCCTTTATCTTGATAGGTGAATGGAGATGAAGTCTGAAATGCAACTCCGTGCAGTTTCTGGAAGAAACTGCTTAAAGACTCCCGCAGGGAGTCTTAGGGCAGCGTTCGTATTGATAGAGGAATGGCTTTAGTAACTGACTGCCGATTGGATACTGTAAAAATGACTGCAGGAAATTCTATTCAGGCGATTTTTTATGCTAATCTGGGCTTAAACGTTTGACTTTCCCTGAAGCCGGAGTAGAATTAACCTATGAACGAATCCCGCATTAATCAGGTTTATGTAGAGGACGAGATACGCTCCTCGTTCCTGGATTACGCTATGAGCGTGATAGTAAGCCGCGCCCTTCCCGATATCCGGGACGGACTTAAGCCGGTTCAACGCCGCATCCTTTATTCCATGAATGACCTTGGATTAGATCCCGGAAAGGCATATCGAAAGTGCGCGACCGTAGTAGGCGACGTGTTGGGTAAATACCACCCCCACGGTGACCAGGCCGTATACGACGCCCTTGCTCGAATGACCCAGGAGTTTAGTCTCCGCTACCCGCTGGTCGACGGGCAGGGAAACTTCGGTTCCATCGACGGCGACCCTCCCGCGGCCTACCGCTATACCGAGTGCAAACTCAAGCCCCTTGCCGTATCTTCGCTTGCAGAATTGGATTCAGAAACCGTGGATTTCATACCCAACTTCGACGGCTCCAGACAGGAACCGGAGGTACTTCCCGCCGCCTTTCCGAATCTTTTAGTAAACGGCGCTTCGGGGATCGCCGTTGGGATGGCAACCTCAATCCCGCCGCATAACTTTACCGAGATTTCCGACGCACTCATCGCACTGATCGATAATCCCGATGCAACCGATGATGAGATTGCAGATATCGTAGAGGGGCCGGATTTCCCCACGGGGGGTCTCATCCTCGGCAGGGATGGAATCCGCGAGGCCTACCGGACAGGCAGGGGTAAGGTAACGGTCAGGGGCAAGGTTCGATTCGAGGAACCCAGACCGGGCCGGCAGGCTATCGTTATCACCGAGATACCCTATCAACTCAATAAGGCTTTACTTGTCGAGAGGATTATCAAACTGGTAAAGACGAAGAAGCTTTCGGATATCTCAGACCTGCGCGACGAGTCCGACCGTGAGGGCATCAGGGTGGTGCTGGAACTCAAGCGTGGGACGAACCGTGAGGTCGTACTGAACCGGTTGTATCAGCACACCCCCCTGCAATCGACCTACTCAATAATCCTTCTGACCATCTCCAACCTTGCACCAAAGGTCTTTTCGTTAAAGAGGCTTCTGACCGAGTTCCTGGAGTTCCGCTACCAGAGCGTACGCCGCCGCACCGAGTTCGAGCTGAGAAAGGCCGAAGAACGGGCCCACATACTCGAGGGATTGAAGATAGCCCTCGATAACATCGACGAGGTCGTTCAGATTATTAAGCAATCACCGGATACTAAGACTGCGAAGGATCGGCTGATGAGCAAATTCAAGTTGTCGGAGGTTCAATCCCAGGCTATCCTGGATATGCGGCTTGCGAGACTCACCGCACTCGAGCGTGACAAGATCGAGGAGGAGTACCGCAAACTGATACAAGAGATAGAGCGTTTGAGAACCATCCTTGCATCCAGGGCAGGGGTGATGGGTGTGATCGGAAAGGAGATCAAGGAGTTGAAGAAGCGGTTCGGCGACATGAGACGGACCGAGATCCGTGCGGAGAAACCTGAAGAGATAACCCTTGAGGATTTAATCTCGGAGGAGGACGTAGCGATTACGCTTACACTTCGAGGCTACATAAAACGCACCCCGGTATCGGTTTACCGTAAACAGAGCCGGGGAGGCACCGGAAGGGGGACCATCGATCTCGGCAAGCAGGACATGGTTTCGACACTACTTACCGGCTCGACCCACGATTCGGTACTATTTTTCTCCAACCTTGGCAGGGCTTATCTGTTGAAGGCCTACGAGATACCCGAGGGATCGTTGAACGCCAAAGGCAGACCTATATCCCAGCTTTTCAATCTTTCCGAGGGGGAGTTCATCACCCAACTCCTGAAGGTGAAGGATTTTACAGAAAGCACTCACGTGATATTCGCTACCGAGCAGGGAACGATTAAACGAATGCCTGTCAATCTTTTGGAAAATACAAGACGATCGGGGATTACGGCCATCGGTTTGAAGGATGGGGATCGTCTACAGGGCGTACTGCTTATCGATGCCGATACGGATATATGCCTGTTCTCGGCTCAGGGACAAGGTATCAGGTTTTCCACCAGCCAGCTTCGACCCATGGGGCGTACTGCGGCGGGGGTCAGGGGCATCAAACTAAATGAGGACGATCGGCTGGTAACCGCGGTTCGGGTGAAAGAAGGCCACTCCCTCCTTTTCGTGACGCGCAACGGCTACGGAAAAAGGATGGCCTTTGAAGAACTCAGAAGCTTCACTAATCGTGGAGGGAAAGGTGTGCGGGCAATTGCCGTAAACGAAAAGTCAGGTTCCCTCATTTCCGCTAAGGCGATTCAAGATGAGGGCCAGGCTATTATAATAACTAAACTTGGAACGGGTATCCGCATCTCCAGCAAACAGGTTAAGCTGCAAAAGAGGGCAAGCCTCGGCGTCAGCCTTATATCTATAAGAGAGAACGATGAAGCGGCACAGCTGGCCATCATACCTGGATCCGCTGGATAGTAAAAAAACCGTGTCAAAAGATAAGGCACGTTTAAGAAAGGTAAAGGAACATTATGAATAAAGAACCGACTAAAGGGAAGAGTGGGGATTATCAGATAATAATCCTGACCAGATACGGTTATATAAAGCGCATGCCGGAATCTTTATTCACCACCCAGGGTAGAGGCGGTGTCGGGCGCAAGGCCATAACCCTGGGTGATCTGGATATAGTGGAGAATGCCGCGGCCGCACCCATAACCGGTCATCTTATCCTTTTTTCTAACGTGGGTAAGGCATACCATCTTATGGTAGATGACCTGCCGGAGGGTTCGTTAGTAGGCAAGGGCGAATCCATCTATAAACTCATCGATCTTGCGCGCAATGAACGTATTACTCATCTTCTACCCTTAAGCGACCTAAAAAAGAAGATATACATCGGCCTGGCGACCGAAAAGGGGATCTGTAAAAGGTCACCTATCATATTCTATAAGAAGATTAGGGACTCGGGCGTGGTTGTAATAGGACTGAAGGAAGACGATGAACTGAAGGACGTCATTACAATCGAGGACGAATCCGACATTGCCCTGTTTTCTCTGAGCGGTCATGCCATTCGTTTTGACATAAGCCAGACCAGACCGACCGGACGCAATGCCACAGGGGTTAGAGGACTGGGACTTCACCGAAGAGACAGGCTTGCTGCAATGGCAACGGCAATGCCCGATCATACATTCTTTTTCCTGACAAGCAAGGGCTTCGGGAAAAGGCTCGATCCTTCTGAATTACGGTGCTTTACCAAACGTGGATCGCGCGGGATACTTATAATATCCACGAGTGATAGGGTCGGAGACGTGGTATCGGTAAGATCGGTCAGGGGTAAGGATAACGCCGTAATCTTTACCAGACATGGGATGAGTATTCGGCTTAACACCAAACGTATATCGCTCCAGAAACGGACAAGTTTCGGGGTGAGGTTGATTTCCCTTTCGGATGCCGACGAGGTAGTTGCCGCGGCTATTATACCGGCGGATTTTACCTGAAAGAAACTGTTTTTTTATGAATACAGGTCGTCTTCCCTGGGATGAGTACTTCATGAGGATTGCGGTTTTGGTTGCCGAGCGTTCCACGTGCATCAGACGGAAGGTAGGTGCGGTGATAGTAAGGGATAAACACATCCTTGCAACCGGTTATAACGGTGCACCCAAAGGGTTACCCCACTGCACAGAGATAGGATGTCTAAGGGAGAAGATGGGTATTCCTTCAGGCGAAAGGGTGGAGATATGCAGGGGTATACATGCCGAACAAAACGCCCTGGTTCAGGCCGCAAGATTCGGGATATCGCTTGAGGGCGGCATATGTTACAGTACGGTACAACCTTGCGTAACTTGCACCAAGCTTCTCATCAATGCGGGAATATGCAGGGTGTTTTATATTGAATCCTACGCGGACAAGTTAGGGGAAGAGATGTTACGTCAGGCTGGAGTCGAGTTGAAGAGGATGAAACCAGTGGGGCGGATTTGCCCAGGATAACCGCAGGTCGCCTCGGAGGTCGGCGATTGAAGTACCCGAAGGGCGGTGGCTTCCGTCCTACCATGGATGTCGTAAAGGAGGCCTTGTTCTCCATCCTGGCGGACGGCATCGAGGGAGCCGGGGTACTCGATCTTTTTGCAGCCTCGGGTGCACTGGGGCTCGAGGCCATTTCACGAGGTGCTGAAAAGGTTGTTTTCGTGGAAAAGAACGTAAAGGCCTGCCGCATGCTTTCTGAAAATATCAAGCTTCTGGGTGTTGAGGACCGGACAGAAGTTGTGAATACCGACGCGCTGATATACCTTAAGCGATTTGAGTTTTCCCCGACATACGTTTTCTGCGACCCCCCGTATCGATCCGGGCTGGCGTCGCAGACCCTGCTTCTTTTGGATGACTGTCGGTATATCGGGAATGAAACGATAATCGTTATCGAACATGCCGCAGACGAGAGATTGGACATACCTTCATCCATGATCAGAAATAAAACAAGAGATTACGGAGAAACGAGGGTTTCGTTTCTGCGAAAAAAAATGAAAGGGGAATATAATTGAGAGTTGCCATATATCCTGGAACGTTCGATCCAATAACCAACGGTCACCTGGACGTAATATCCAGGGCGCTTGCACTAAGCGATTTGTTGATTATAGCCGTTGCCGAGAGACGGGAAAAAGCACCTCTGTTTACTACTGCCGAACGTGTCGAGTTGATTAAAAAGGTCGTGTCAGGGGAACCGAAGATTAGGGTGGAGGATTGTACCGGTCTGATAACAGATTTTGCTACCGAAAGGAATGCATCCTTTCTTATACGAGGTCTTCGGGCAATCTCCGATTTCGACTATGAACTTCAGATGGCGCTGACAAATCGAAAACTAGCACCTGAAATCGAAACCATATTTCTGATGCCTGCCAAGGATTACATCTTTATATCCAGCTCGCTGGTCAAGGAGATAGCCCGACTGGGAGGTGATGTTGCAGAACTTGCACCCCCGGCGGTGGAGGAAATCTTAAAGAAACGCTTTTCTTAAAAACTATCCTGACAGGCATTTGCCTGCATGATGATTATCCATTTATGCGTGAGATGATTCAACCTGTATTTTATTCAACCATTGACCGGGATAAAGAATTGGGTATAATCGATCTATGAGTTTGATATTACTGTGGTTCCTTTCGGGGTTAGCTCAGCTTCCACCCGATACTGAGGGTCGGGAGATGACCGCTGAACTGGGTGCCGTACCGGAGATGCCTGTTGCGATTGAGGATTATATCCTGAACGCAGGCGACACAATACTGGTTCTTGTGAGGGGACGTTACTCCTACAGTTATCCCACCCAAATCACACCTACCGGCCAGTTGATGATCATGCTTCCCAGTTCCAGGAGGATGACTACGTTCGGTTTGACCATGGGGGAGGTCAGCATCGTGAATCTGGAGGTCGTAGGATATGCCCCTATCGTAGACCTTTCGGTCAAATGCGCCAGGGAGACCGTGGCCAAGGCCTTTGAGGAGTTCATCCGACCGGTCGAGATAGATTTCGTTCTTTTAGGGCCGAGGATGTGCAAGATAAACGTGCTGGGAGAGGTTCAGTGGCCGGGCAGCTATATGGCTACTCCCTTTTTAAGGGTTGAAGACGGCATCGAACAGGCAGGCGGTATCGGTCCTATGGGTTCTATTACAGGTATAAAACTCATCAGGCGTTCAGGCGATACCCTGGATGTTAACCTTCGTGCCTACCGTGAGGACGGTAAGCTTGAAGCAAATCCAACCTTAAATGACGGCGATATTATATATATCCCCAAGATGGAGAATTTTGTCCTGCTCAAGGGGGCTGTTTTTGCCAAACAGTCGATAAACGCCGTCCAGGCCAACCTGAACAGTGTGATGGATACCCTGCCGGGACAGATAGATGCCCGTCACTGGCTGGAGTTCGAGCCAGGGGAGAGGGCTTGCGATTTCCTTGTGAAAAGGGCCGATCTTCTGCCTCAATCGGATCTCGGTAACTGTTATATTCAGAGGGGTAAGGAGAGGGTATATTTCGACATGCAGACCTACCTTAACTCGGGACAGGGTAACAATCCCGCATTGAAGACGGGCGATATTATCACCGTTTCCTGGGCCGAACGCTACGTTTACGTTACCGGGGAGGTGGATGAGCCCGGTAAGGTCTTCTACGATGAGAACCTGACCTTGAATCAATACATCGGACTGCGGGGGGGATTACAGTATACATCGGACGTACGGGCAATACGAGTACTATATCCGGACGGACGCACCAGAAGAGCACACCCCGATATTCCCCTGGAACCGGGAGCGACAATATTCATACCACGCAAGCCGCTGTATCCGATGAGCAGTTGGGTGAGCCTCGCGGTGAACACACTCGTTCTAGCCGGAAGCATTTTAACCTTCGGGGATTAGGATGAAGTACAGTATAGTCGACCTTTTCGTATTCATAGCAAGAAGATGGTGGAAGATGCTTGTGGCCCTGGCTGTGTTCGGGGGACTGGGAGTGGGTCTGGCATTCATCCTGCCGAAGATGTACAAAGCCGAAGTCAAACTCCTTCCTACCGCCCAGGAGACAGGATTGATGGGGGCATTATCCTCCATTCAATCCCAGCTGGGGATAAGCGGATTGAGCATACCCGGAGCCGACCCGACCACGGGTGCAATGCTTACCTACGCCGATATCCTTCGTTCCAAGACTATTCAGGATTACGTCATCGATTCCTGTTCGCTCATGGATAGGCTCGATGTTGAAACCAGAAGTGAAGCCGGCGCGGAATTAAGCTCGATGAGCGCCTTCGAGCTCCTCATGCCCGAGCAGATATTTATAATTGAGGTGGTCGGCAGGGATAACCAGGTCGTTGCGGATGTCGCGAACGCGTACGCTAAGGC
>WJJO01000313.1 GCA_014729665.1 Caldifarciminota bacterium | reverse complement strand
GGAATGACCTATGATCAAATCGTATCTCCTTCCAGACTTGCGAAGCCACGTGGAAACCAGCCTGGTCCATTCCATGATTGCCGGTAATCTGTATAAAAATGCAATACCTGATTTGAAAATGAATCGGTATCTTCTAAATGGATTAGCGATTCGAACGATCTCCATCCCTTCTGATTCCTCGCGTGCGGGAAGACCTGAAGCCAAGGGTGACAGATGTGTAACCGCAAATTCCGCCTCTTGCATGGCGCGAATCGCATAAGCCTCGGAAGGTGAACCGCCTTCCTCACCCTGGGACCACACGGAGGGCCAGGGCGATATTGACAGTATTCTTTTCACCGCACAGATTACTTGACTGTTTTCACGACGTCACAATCAGTCTATGGAAAATCCCGTCTTCTTCCAGTCGGAAAGAAACCGTTCAATACCTTTGTCGGTCAAAGGGTGTTTAACCATCTGGCGGAACACCTTCGCAGGCATGGTGCAGATATCGGCTCCGATTAACGCCGCCTGGAGCACGTGTTCGGGATGACGGGTCGATGCGAATATTATCTGGGTATCGATATCGTAGTTGTCGAATATGACCCTTATCTTCTCCACCTCGTCTACGCCTTCGTGTCCGATATCGTCCAGCCGACCGACGAAAGGAGATACGTAGGAGGCACCTGCATTGGCTGCCAGAACAGCCTGGAGCGGAGAAAACACGAGGGTCATGTTCACCCTGATGCCTTCTTCGAACATTGCAGACGTTGCGGCCAGGCCTTCGGCGGTGCACGGCACCTTGATAATGATGTGTTCGGATATCTTAACAAGGCTCTTGGCCTGCCTGAGCATTCCCTCCGCATCATCTGCGGTCACCTCTGCCGAGACCGGACCTTTGACTACATCGCATATCTCTTTAAGCAGCGCCCGGTAGTCTCCGCGGTCTGCCTCCCTTGCCAGAAGCGTAGGATTTGTCGTCACCCCGTCAACTACTCCCCATCCGGTTATCTCCCTAATCTCGTCTATGTTGCCGGTGTCTAAAAAAAGATGCACGAATCCTCCTTAGTAAACTACTTCTTCCAGGATTAATCCATGAGCCGGAGCGGTCTGAACCTGCACCGGCTTGACTGGTGAAAATAATTCCTCAATCATCTGAGGTTCCAGCTTGCCGCGTCCGCAGTCTGTTATTATGCCGACCATCCTGCGAACCATCTTGTAAAGAAAACCCCTTCCCTTAACCCTTATGCAAATCTCATCATCATGACGGCTTACCTTGACGGAATCGACCGTTATCTCGGGGCTCTTACCCTCCACCTCGCATAACGCGGCGTAATCGTGGGTACCCTCTAATGAATGTGCGCCTTCCTCCATCCTCGATTGATTAAGGGGACAGGGATACTCCCAGAATGTCCGCCTTCTCAAAGGGGATTTCCCAATGACTATCCTGTATACGTATACCTTGTACAGGCAATCCCTGACGTCAAAGCCGGGAGCAACCTCTGAAAGCCCCCTGATAAGAATACTGTCCGGCAGTACGGCGTTCACGGCATCCAAAAGCCTCCGGATTGTCAGTTTTCCAGTGTAGTCGAACGATGCAGTCTGACCTGATGCGTGGACGCCTGCATCGGTCCTGCCTGCCCCTCTGATGCGTATGCCTTCACCGGTGATCCTGACAAGCGCCTGCTCTATACTGCCCTGTACGGTAACCTTATCCGGCTGAATCTGCCAGCCGAAGAAATCGGTGCCGTCGTACTCGATTATCGCCTTGAGCCTCTTCATTTTACGACAATTGCGGCGATTAATCCAGCGACGCTTACAGAAAGAAGCAGCCAGCCCGGTCTGCGGGCATCTATCTTTACCGGATGTGAGACTATCTTGTCCGACTCTTTGAACACGGATGCAACGGCTGAAGGAATATCGCGGAGTCTTTTAATCCTTGAGAAGGCTTCGGCAAAGAAAGGAACCGAAAGTACGGCAAGCGCTATGACCTCCCCGACAACGGGTGTCCGGAAAAGCCTGTCGGATAATCTGGCAAGCCCCCAGATCAGCTCCTCGTGGGTGCAGACACAGACGAGAAGGAGCGAGAAGAATATGCCTATCCCGAATCTAACTCCGACCATTGCTGACGGCAGCAATGCATCTGAAACCAAGCCCTTGTTGAAAACACCTGCAGAAACCCAGACGACTACCCAGCCGCTTACCCAATTGAAGATAAACGCGACTATAATGAACGGCAGAGCAATCTTTGCATACCTTTTCCAGAATTTCCATCCTGTCCTGCCGAGTATTGCAAGGACCGAACAGCAAATTCCCGCAACCGCAAACTCAATCCATGAAGTGAGGAAAGGCACCAAGGCAACGAGAATAACCGTTACAATAATCAGCATCACAGGCGTAACACGAGAAAGCGGTGACCTTACTGCAGACATATTAGGAGGATAGGGGTGAGTTTACGGTTGTCAAGATTGACTGCCATGACGTATTATTACGCCCCAATTCCTGCCCCTGCCCGGTTCTACGCGGTAAGAGTAAAAACGCCTTCGTTCACAGCAGGTACACAACTCAAGAGAGCCTCCTTCCTTCGCACCCGCAGCGTTCAAAAGGAATCTGTTGGCCGCCCTCAGGTCGAGAAAAAAACCTTTCCTGCACCTCGTAAAGAAATCCCGGGAATTGGGCCAGGTCTCGGAAAAAGCCTTGAACACATCTTCACCCACGTTGTAGCAGCACTTGCCGATAGACGGTCCCAGGGAGTAATGCAGGCTGTGGGATTCGATCCCTGCCTGGTGC
The DNA here is from genome assembly GCA_014729665.1 of Caldifarciminota bacterium. Lineage (GTDB taxonomy): Bacteria > Hydrothermota > Tepidihabitantia > B3-TA06 > B3-TA06 > WJJO01. The sequence goes on along the minus strand of WJJO01000313.1, from coordinate 1,218 downwards.
TGCACTTTATCTGTGAATCTGAGAGCAATCTTTGCCATAGTTCCACGCCAGCCTGCATGGACAACACCTGTAAGTGTTGCATCGTCATCCCAGAAGAAGACAGGTACGCAGTCGGCAACCCTGACCGACAAGGCCAGACCGGATTCTATACTAAAGCATCCGTCGGCATCAATCTCTCCGGGCTCGCTGACTTGCTCTATCTTTGCAGAATGAGTCTGATTCATAACAACCAGATTCGAACTCATGCCAAGAACATCGGCCTGTTTATCAAGTCTCAGGTTATGGTCCGAATCCCCGTCGGCAGGACTCCGGGTCGTGAAGTATAAATCTATGTGTTTCTCAGGTCTCATCCGGTAAAACCTCAAAGAATCCTTCTGAAATAACCGCCAGGATGTTTCAGCCATCGGTGTTCTTCTTCCTAATGAATACCTCTTCGGCTATTAGTTTTAATGTTCCCTTTCCCCAATAGGTATCGGCATCTATCCTGAAGGCCAAATCGACCGCATCCTTCCTTCCGGGTTCCATTTCAAGTATCAACTCCGATGCACCAAAAGCAACGGTGGGGGCCACTTTCGAGTCCTTCCTTACCGTAAACTTGAGATGCCTGCGTCCGAGTACACGCGGGTTTCCGACAACCTCCAGACCGTATGCGGCAAGCAAAGGCTGGAGATTCCCTTCGCCGAAGGGTCTGAAGCGCTCGAAGAACTCCCTGGTTTCGTCGCTGATGTCTGTTAATTTGACACGTGCATCCAGCCGCAGTCTCGGCAGAAAAACCTCGGCAGGTATCCCCTCGGCATATTCGTTGATGGCCTTGATGAAAGGCTTAAGATTGTGCCTGCTCATGAGCATACCGGCTGCGGCCTCGTGGCCGCCGAAATTCTCGAAGTACCGGCTGGTGGCCGCCAGGGCGTCGTGCAGGTGAAATCCCGGGATGCTTCGCGCCGAACCCTTAAGCATCCCTCCTGATGATGCGAGCATGACGACCGGACGGAAGAATTTTTCGACCAGACGTGAAGCAACTATTCCTATTACCCCCTCGTGCCATCCCTGACCGTGGCAAACCAGGACCCGTGGATTTTCCTCGGCGACCTGCCGTTCTGCAAGGATAACTGCCTCATCAAGGATTGCCGCCTCGACCTTCTTTCTCGCTTCATTCAGCTCGGTAAGATGGCCTGCCAGTCCACGGGCCTCCTTCTCGTCTTCTGTCAGAAGAAGGGT
>WJJO01000312.1 GCA_014729665.1 Caldifarciminota bacterium | reverse complement strand
TTTGCCCGGAGGTAACCTGGGTAATATCCCACAGTGTTGCCCCAAGCAGACCAATACCTGCAAGAATCACTAAAGCCGTCCTTTTCATAAAAACCTCCTTAACGTGAAATTACAAACTTGGCTCTTGCCGAATGTTCTTCTGTCTGGAGACGAATAAAGTAGACCCCGTTGGGTATCCCTGAAAGTTCGAGCGGACTTTGGTGTTCGCCTGCGTCGTAGAACCCTGAAAGCACATGCTTCACCCTTCTGCCGCATGCATCGAATGCGTCGATACTTACCCGGCCTGCACCGGGCAAACTGAAATGTACATGACCGTTTCTGACGCTGAGTCCCACAGGATTGGGCTGTATATGGTTTTCCGCGATAACTTCTTCAGGCTCTAAGGGTTCGGTGGTCTTAGCATACATAAGTTGAGCGGTTTCTGAATAGTCGCCAATACACATGTATGTCATGTGGCCGTAACCAGCGCTGTCTATTGTAAAACAGTGTCCCGTACCGAATAATTCGTCTGCAATCGGTGTAGTTGTAACCTGTTCGAGCACCCAGCCTGTATCACACCTTGCGGCCATGTGAATATCGTAGTACCAGTCTTCATCTGCGGAGGACCAGACAAGGTAAGGGATACCGTCGGGATTGAAGGAAAGGGAAGATGACAAGTACCAGTCGAAGTCGACCGAATCGGCAACTAATTCCCCTTGCCAGACCGAACCCTCTTCCCGCATAAAGAAGATGTCTGCGACTTCGACATCCGTAATATAGGTAAGGTATAAATCACCGCCGGGGCCGAGGCAAGCCGAAGGCATGTAACCTTCGGTTGTTTTTGTCAAGCCTTCCGACTGCCAGCCCGAACTGCCGCGATATACCCGACTGAGCTTATAGTCCTCGTTTGTGTAAAATACGTTCGGGAATCCACTTAAACCAAGCGCCATGTCCATTGGATAGCCCTCGAAATCGACCCCGAGTTCCCAGATGTCTTCTGTATAGAAGAATCCACCATCGAATCGACCGTAGCAAAGATTAATCTCGGCAGGCTCCTCATCAACCATGACCGCCTCGATGTAAACCAACTTCACATTGTCTTGATTATCTATCTCCAGCATTGGAAAAACCTGCCAATTATCATTCTCAATCAGGGTATCGACGATGAACTCCCCGCCGGAATCGGTGGCAAAAAACAGCCTGGTTTCCTCTTCACCGACGAAATCGAAATAGGCGACGTAGGTATTGCCCTTGCTGTCCACGTCGATGCTGTACGGTATTTGCATCTCGAGGTCCAGATTCCAGTAGAAACTCTCCGATAGTCTAGTAATCTCCTTGCTTATCCATCTTCCGGTTTCGTTCGAGGAAACCTTGAGCCAAAAAGCAACGGTATCGACCTCCCAGTCCTCGAACATCTCCAGATACAGTATATGCACGTACCCCTCGTCATCCAGGACCATCGAGGGCAGTACGTAGTAATGTTGTGGATCGTCGGTGAGAAGCTTTTCTTGCCATTGTGTTGCGGAAAGGAGAATAACTCCTCCCGCCAGGATCAACGCCATCTTCTTCATTCATGCCTCCTTAATACCATTAGATGCAAAACCTGTCAAAAGGTTTAACTTAACAGTGGATTTCTTCAGGAGAAAACTGTATAGTTGGCCTCTTTGATGCCACAATTATCCCCCACAAAGCCATCCAATAATATAATAGGCAAGGTTTAATTATTGTCAATAGGATTAATAGGCGGGGCAGGAATTACACAAGGCCCTCTTCTGTTCGGGATTCAGGCCCTTTATTTCTGCCTCACGCTTCAGGGCCGAGGAGCGTGTTGCGTGCCGTTCCATGAAACGCAGCAGACACGGACGCCTGCTCCGGGTGTATCGCGCACCTTTCCCTGCGTTATGCTTGGCAAGGCGCTTGAGCACGTCCCTTGCGATCCCTGTATAAAAGGACCCGTCCGCGCACTTGAGGATATACACGTACCATCCCTTGAAGGCAGGCATCAATTCCTCCCCTGCCGGGTTATATCCCGGCGCCATTCTTTCTCTATCTGTCCTGGTGTTTTACCATAGACGGCAATCATCGCCCTTTCAGTAGTTCCGGGCTGGGTTAAGAATTGACGCAGGCTTGCCGGGCCGTACTCGCGGCCAAGAAACCTCATTAAGTCTGCCGACGCCGTCTCAAGCCTTGCAGTCCGTTGATTGTAGGCCCTGCCCCCGAATCCGATAAAGGCAAGGAACTTCTCCTTAAGGGTTTTTTCCACCTCTGAGGTGATAATCTCATCAATACCGGGCAGGCAGTTCTTTTCCAGCATCCGCCTTGACCTTTCCTTGCTGTCCTGCATAAGCCCGAGCCTTGCGTAGGTAAAGTGGTTGAATTGAACGCTGTAGGCCCAACCCTCGCTGCGCAGGTAGTCCGACCGAGGCAGGGCCTGTGCGAGTGAGTTGATTAGGCTGTAACTCCTGTCCCTGAGCAAAGGTGTAAGTTCAGCCTCGTCTGCAAGGAAAAGCAGAGTCAATGCGTGCGCCATCTCGTGCGGTATGCCGTAAAGTCCCGCAGAACCCGGATATGCAAGCCTTATCTCCAGGATATAGACGACGGTATCAGACTTCCATTCGGGCTTGAACACGGTCTCTCCGCCCAGGATCTTGTCCGGCCCGCGTATCTGAGTCCTTGCCTGGTAGAAGGTAACCGGTATCCTGCCTCCAGTGGGTTGATTACGGTAAACGATGCGTTCGAGCCTCCCTTGAAGGGTTGAATCTGCACCGAGCAGGCCGAATACTACATCAAAGGCACTCTCGGCTGCAAGCTTGATGAGTTCGATATCCCGGGCAGCTGCGGTACCTGGGGTATAATAGTAGGTAAAATGTTCGCTTTGAGACCTTCCGGTAGAGACCGGAGGACCGCTGCCCCTCTCAGACCAGGAGTAGAATCCCGGGTAGAGTTCCTCGAAATCCTTACCCGTAACCTTATCCAGGGCATCCGTTAGATCGCAGGGAACGCTTACCCTGGCAAATACCCTTTCCCGTTTTCTTTCACCGTACGCTTCATCGAGATAGAAACCGAATCCTTCGAGGGTTCTGGTGAATATCGCCTCATCTACAGGGTCGATAATAGTTCCCTGACTTCGTGCTTCTGCAATCCATTCTCTTGCGAAGGATGCAAACTCGGCACCAACGGAACCCTGGGATGTAGCGGTAAGGACAGTGAGGAGTAGTACGGTCACCCTATCACTTTAGGTTGAAGCCATGCGTTGTCAAGGTCAGCCGCTGAAATTGCCGGGTTATGACAAATGTCGAAATCTGCTGAATTCGCCTTAAGAAATAAAACCGGCTTACTACCCTCGATGCGATCTCTTTACCTCGTCCCACAACTCGTCCAGGCCCTTTATATCGAGCTTTGCAATATCCAGCCCCCGCTCTGCCGCCAGTCGCCTGACCTGCTCGAAGCGGCGTGCGAACTTCCTCGTTGAACGAGCCAATGCCTGCTCGGCCCTCACATCGATATGCCGGGCAAGGTTCACCACCGAGAACAAAAGGTCGCCCAGTTCGTGGTCAACCTCTTCGGATTCTTCGCCGATGAGTTCACTCAATTCACGGGTTTCCTCCCTGACCTTCTCCAAGGGACCGGCCTCGTCTTCCCAGTCAAAACCCACCCGGGCCGCCCTCTCCTGCATCATCTGCGCCCGGGACAGTGCAGGCAGGCTCTTGGGGATACCCTCAAAGAAACCCTTATCCCCCTTCTCCTTCTCCTTAATCTTCTCCCAGTTGGCAAGAACCTCCCCTTCATCCTTCACCTTTTGGTCTCCGTACACGTGCGGATGCCTGCGTATCAACTTTTTTGCCGCACGCTCCTTCACCTTCTCGCAGTCGGTCATACCCTCGTCGGTTGCTATCCTTATCCCCATGAGGACTACGTACAGGAGATCGCCCAGTTCCTCCTCGATGCGATCAGGGTCGCCTTCCTCCAGGGCCTCTGCCAGTTCGTATGCTTCCTCAATGAATAGGTGCGGGATGGTTCTCGTAGTCTGCCTGCGGTCCCATGGACATTCCAAGCGGAGCCTGGCGACGATCCTTTCTAAATCCCTGCTCGACATCAAACAGAAACCGAAGGTAGCACGTGCATCTATTCTGCCGGGAAACGAACCGAACCTGAGATAACGAAATTCACTTCATTACCGTCCCATTCGGCTTCGATTTGATGAAAACGAGTAAGCGGCAGAATATCTACGAGATTCCTCATAAAGGAATCAACCCTTGCCTGCTCATCCTCAACGGTAAGCTGGAACGGGTAAAACCGCCATGACGACGCCTGGTGCGGATCGGCCAGGTAGATTTGGGGTTCTGTGGTTATCGAATAAGGGGTGGTTAAAAGGGTGTCGACCCGGGATTCCAGCGCCCTCAACGTATCCTTAAGGCTGTCCAGCTTCCGGCCTATCTTCTCAGCGTCTTTTGGCGGGCCGTTCCATTCCCTCAAATTACTCTTCAATCCGGCAATCTCTTCGGTCAATTCCCTTCGCTCGGTAAAGAAATCTTCGTATTTCTCCCCCATCTCCATCCACAGGTACACCCCGCCCGCTACTGCAAGTGCGGTTAATACCCCGAATATTATCCCGACCAGGACCTTCACGGTATCCTCAAAACCACCCGGTGTTCAATCAAGCCTCCCCTGCTTCCCTGGGGTTCACTCCTGTCAAAGGTTAACACCTCGCTTTCAGAAAGTGTCTCCAGGTATCTGGCGACCTTGACGTTCGAGGGACTAAGGCACACCGCAACCGCGCTGTCCGAATCGATCCGGCAGGAGATAAGCCTCATGCCGGGTTCGAGCCTGGTGTTAAGCATTGAAAGGATCTCAGAGTAATCATCCAGCCTGATGTAAGACTCGTTTCGTACCGCAACGATTTCATTATACCGGCTGCGCAGGGAATTATAATCGGTCATCTCCGCCTTTTGCAGGCTTAAGGAATCCCTCAACCCCTTCAGTTCGTTCCTGTTGTCTGCAATATTCGTAAGTGAGTTCCACTTTAGGAGTAATGCAACAGATACTATCAATACAACGCCCACGAAGATGCCGACAAAAAGCAGTATAAACTGAATCAACGTCATCCGTTTGCGGGGATGTTGAACCGAAAGGTCTACCTTTATCATTCCTCCGCCCTCATGGCCGAAGAGTACGCCAGGGTGTAGATAGGCTGTCTTGCATCGTCGTCAACGAGATTAACGCCTTCGAAGGGGTTGAATATCTCGGCCTCCAGGTTTAGGCGATCCCCCAGAGCCTTTGCGTTGTCAGGCTCGAGTGCCGCCTCACCTGAGAGCAGGAAACCGTCAAGGCTTCTCTTGTCGGACGGCAGGAAGTTGCACCGCAGTTTCAATTCGTCCTGCCACCAGGTCAACATATCCTTGTCCAGCCTCGTGTTCATGAGCCTTACGTTGAATATCTCCTGCATCAAGATGGGGTCACCGTGGCTAACGACCACCAGGAATGCGCGATTACGGTCCAGATGAAGCAGGATTGGTGCCCGTTTCCCCCATTGAGACGCAAGCAGGGCGTTTGCAAGTGAGGTAAGGGCGGTATCAACAAGTTCCGGAGGGTAAGGAAAAAGTTCTAACTTCCCGATAACATCCTTTCTGGAAGCGGCTGAAGCGACAATCCAGGTCTCCTTACCCACGCTGCGAAGGACGGCAAAGCTCAGAACGTCGACCGATTCGTCATAATCTATCATAAACCTTGCTTCCCACGCAATGTGATCCTCCAACTC
>WJJO01000311.1 GCA_014729665.1 Caldifarciminota bacterium | reverse complement strand
TTTCCAACCGCGCCCATCTGCACCTTTACGGTTTCTCGCCCTTGAGTGACGGCCAGATGAAGAAATCCGCCGAAAACTACATCAAGATAATCGATCCGCGATTCGTCAAGTTGGTTGCACTTGATGATAAGGTTGCCGGTTTCTGCATAGGCATACCGGACATGACCTCAGGAATCCGCGCGGCCGGGGGGAGACTGTTCCCGTTCGGTATCTTGAAAATCACAAGGGCTCGTAAACGCAGTAAACGTCTGGACATGATTGCAGGGGCAATAGAACCGGAACACCAGGGAAAGGGTCTGGACGTTTTGATGACCAATGCAATCTATGAAAGTGCAGAAAAGGCAGGGCTTCTAAATATAGACAGCCGCCTTGTTCTCGAAAACAATACCAAGATGAGGGGGGTATATGAAAAGCTCGGAGGAAGGGTTTACAAACGTTACAGACTCTTTTCAAAGGAGCTTTAATCCATAACTTTTGGGTAAGTATCGATCCTGGTGTACGCTGAGACGTAAAGCCGATATTGACAACCTTCAATTTACGGGTAATCTCCCATCTATGCCCGAAATGAACGTCGAACCCGATAAGAAAAAAAACGTTTACGGGGTAGTTTCACTGCTCCACAACAACCACATGGAGAAGATAAACAAGGTCTGGACCGAGCTTGAGTCCTCATTCGGAATCAAACACCTTTATGAGGTCCCTATCCCTCACTTCTCCTATCACGTATCGGCAGATTATCCAATTGACTTGCTGAAGATAAAACTAGCCGCCTATACAAAGGGTAAGAAAACCTTCACGGTCAAAACCGAGGGATTAGGCGTATTCAATACATCCGAACCAGTGCTTTACATACCGGTGGTTCGCAACCCCGTGCTTTCGAGTTTTCACCGGGAACTGTGGGATCTGCTTTCCGCCCTTGCGCCCGAGCCCCTGAACTACTATCATCCCGACTCCTGGATGCCCCACATAACCCTGATACACGGCAACATCCCCGAAGACAGGCTTCCGCACGTTGTTTCCTATCTTGCATCCAAAGACTTCAACTGGGAGATACCGGTGGACAACGTCTCGGTAATCTGCTCGTCTTGTTCCGAGGTTGATCCGGATTCATCGTTCAAACTCGGTCGAGGGACTTGACGCCCGCCCCTGAACCCCTATAGTTACCCTATGAATATCGAGAAAATTATCGTTTCCCTGTTCGCGGTCGCGGGATTGTTTTCTGCAGCCTGCGGAAAGAGTGTCGATGCAACCACGAAGGCAACCGGGATGAAAGATGAAACGTATCCGGGTGAAATAATGGTGTACGAAGGCGTAAATCTCTCTTCGATTACGGGCTTCAGGGAAAACTCCATAAAGGGTACACAGAAGGTCGACACCTCGGATTACAGGCTGGAGATAACGGGTCTTGTTGACACGGCTCTTTCATACACCTACGGCGAGGTTCTCGGGAACTTCACCTCCTGCGAGAAGGTTATCCGGATGAAGTGCGTTGAGGGCTGGGCCTTGAAACTCTTATGGGAAGGCGTCAAGGTTACAGACCTTCTCGCGTCGGCCGGGGTTTCTGAATCTGCTAAGACGGTCATCTTCCACTCTACTGACGGATACACCACCTCCCTGCCACTCTCTTACGTAAAAGAGAAAGACTTACTGCTCGCCTTCAAGATAAACGGGATCGTGCTTCCTCCAAGGCAGGGCTTTCCGTTCATGCTCGCAGCAGAGGGTAAATGGGGGTATAAGTGGGCCAGGTGGGTCGAGCGGATAGAGCTCTCTGCCGATACGACCTATAAGGGCTTCTGGGAAACCCGGGGCTACTCCAACGACGCATCGGAGGATAAGCCCTTCTTCGACCGCCCGTAATTGTTTCCCCACCCGTAGCACAACACCCTTTCTTTCCCTGATCCTAGTTTGATAGATATGGTGGTTAATGCAATTCAGTAGAGGAGAGTGTGTATGTATGGGGTCCCCGGGCAAACACGCAGTGTTTGTTTGGGGTAAAAGTTACGGGTGCCAGGGATTATCCCATATAGGGTCGATATCCTCTTTCCATCTGAATACACGTACGGGCAGGTGAAAGAAGCCCGAGTATTCGAGCGTTGTATAGTGCGGTGCGGGTTCGTAGGACTGCAGGAGTGAGTCCTGTTTATCGAGTAGGCCTTCGAAACCGACATCGCGGTAGAATACCGAAACCTGCTCCCCGAAATGAATTATGTCCCCTGGCTGTACGCCCCCTTCACCGACATCTAAAACGTTATTATCATCATCGGTATAAACCCCGTCAAAACCGGGCCGCATAACGCCCGGTGATATCTCATCCAGATAGTGATATATCCCACGAGGACCGAGATACTTGACCTCAAGGCCCTGCCTGCGCTTGCCGTATATGGCGAACTCCGCGCAGTCGGAACCGACACGTATATCGGTCTGGTGGTCACCGGTGTTCAGACGCTTGGGTGGCAGGATGAAAGGGGTGTTGAACAGTTCTGTTAGATAACCCATGTATGTATCGTCGGCGCGAACCGTTATCTGCACAACCTTGTAGGGATGCCGCATGTGTACGGGCTTGATGTCTGCAAATGATAACGAATCCATTACCTCGAGCGCTTCGCCCGTTGGATCGAACCTGAAGGTCAGGTAAAAGGTTCCAAGGGTTTCCTCAGGCATTAAATCGAAGAAGGAAAGCGGCTTCCGCAGTCTCGATTGATCTGAATATTCCACATTGTACTCGACGGGTGCGAGCCAGAATATAGGGGACCTTTCATCCGGTGGGTTCAGGTTATCGTATTCCTTGAGCACTGGTGATATCTTAAACCACCTTACCTTTGCCCTCTTGATCTCGGCAAGCTTGCCGGGATCGGCTTCAACCTTCTTGATACTGCCGTCGGTATACCGAAAGGAGTCCGCCGGAGAGAAGTACTGGGAGTCCATGACGGCGACCGGGTACAGTATCAACTCATCACCGGTCTTTATAGAGAAGTTCTTTCGCATCTCGGGCACCCCGCCGTTGACCGAGCCTGCAATAAAGAAGTCGACCGGCGATGCAAAAGGCATGGCTCCAAAAAGGAATAGTATGGGGATCGAGAGATTAATCATCCTTGTATTCTAACGAAGATATACAGGTAAGCAAGTTTTTTAACACTAATAATCCCACTTCTTCCAGTACCCCAGGATGAACAGTTCACTTATACATACCTCGTCGTACTTCCTTCCCGGATATACATCGAGAACCGTTATCCTGAGGTTACAGTTATCGCGGAAACCGACCTTCCTCGAAAATAAAAGGTGCAAGAAAGGCTCGAATGCATCCGAGTGGAAGGTTGAGTAGTCTTTATCTTCTAGCGTTAAGATTCTTTCTATCTTCCCCGGTTTTCCGATATCTCTTTCACCCAGATACTCCATTCTGAACTCATCTGCGGTCTCCGGATCCACGGATACTAGGCTATCTTTTTCTCCCTCGTAGTTCTCGTAGCTTTTTGTCCAAACCTCTATCTTGAGTCTTTTTATCCTTGCGTAATCGTAGTAGGAGTTCTTATCTGCGGTATTGCCGCCGATGATCCCGACGCCGCGGATAAGGGCATTGGTATCGAGCCTGACCTCTATCCAGTCGCCCTTGCCGCATCGCAACGAGGTTGCGAAATCGGTATCGAAGATATCTTCAAGCTTCTTGCCCGATTCATTGGAGGATTTCAACGACGTAATCCAGTTAGTATCTATCCTTCGTCTGAGGACTTCTGCTGATTCCTTCTCCGCGGTGTTATCGTACAGAACCTCGATTGCCCCGGCCTTTTCTAGATCAAGGTTAGAAGCCTCGTAGGTATAGATGCCGTCTTCGACCTTTGGTTTACCTGGAAGGTTAACGAGCTTAAGTTCACAAAACCGTTCGATGTTGCGCCTTGCGTCCAGCATTACCTTGAAATCGGCGACTACTCCGTCTCCCCAGAAACCGGCTGGCGATAAGTCGTAATAGAATAACCGATCGGAGTAGATATCGAAGGTTTCCTTGGTTATATAGGAGTCGTGAAGAATGCTCTTTATACGGTAGCTGACCGTTAAGGTTTTCTCCCCGTATGCAGGGAATCTCACACGTGTCATATACCATCTTCGTAAACCTTCAATCTCGCCCGGATAAGTATAAAGGTAAGTAGCCGTATCTCTCAGAAATGTGAAATCCAGAAAGATGGAATCCTCCTGCACATCGGTAACAT